>NZ_PNCP01000047.1:0-3266 GCF_005886115.1 Pseudoalteromonas sp. S4492 | reverse complement strand
CTCGCAACTCGCAACTCGAAACTCTAACCTTTATTTATCTCTAAAATCGCTTTTAATGTATGTTCTTTTTCAAGAATGTCGCGATATAAAGCAAACTGGTTGCGGGCGCGTTCTAGGTTGTGGTTTGCATGTTTGGTAGCAAAGTAGTTATCGCCATCAATAAAGTCTGTTAAAAAGCGCAGGCCAATCATAAAGGTCATGACTTTGGTGCCTAACCAGAAGCTTTCTTTTTCGGCATCGGTGATCACATCTTGTAGTGGTTCAACATAACCTTTAACGATGGCGGCGAAGATTTCTTCACGAACACGTACATTACTTAGGTTGGTTGAATCTTCTTGCTCAGGAGAGCAGAAGGTACGCACCATATCGCCAAAATCAAATAACCAATAACCAGGCATACAGGTATCGAGATCAATAACTGCCTTTGCATCATCAGATTGCGTGCAAAAAAGCATGTTGTTGATTTTTGTGTCGTTATGACAAGGTCTTAAAGGAATATTTCCTTCAAGTTGTTTTAGTTCTTCAACAAGTGATTGCTGAGCTAAACAAAAATCGATGTCGTCTTGGCAAAGGGCCACACGGTTTACAGAGTCTTTTTCGAGAACTTTTTTGAAAGCATCAAAGCGCATCGCTAAGTTATGAAAATCTGGGATCACATGATGTAGCTGATCAGCCTGAAAATCTTGTAATGCTAGCGCGAATTGGCCAAATGCATTGGCTGCAGTTTGTGCTTGCGAGATAGTTGCTACAACATCTTCACTATAACTGCCGCCAATAAATTCGAGTGCACGCCAAACACCTTGATCGCATTCAACTAAAAAGTCATTTTCGATAGTTGGAACATGACGAATAATTTCGAGGCTGTATTCACCATTGTCGTGTTTTTCACTCAGGTGCTGCTCAATGAGCCGTGCATTTTCAACAAGATGCTTAGGATTAGGGAACACATCGGTATTTAACTTTTGCACAACCAAGGCGTTTTCTTCTGTTTTAAGTAACATGGTTGTGTTGATGTGGCCATTGCCAATAGGCTTTAGCGTTACGTTATCTGTGCTTAAGCCAAAGTGCTCAGAAAGATAAGTTGCAACAGGGTTCGACTTCATTAATTTTCCATTACTTATTTTTTGCAAGAAGAGGCGAGGGTTTAATCGTTTAGCTTACGACGTAACTGACATAAAGTGTGCGCTATTGCATCCAGTTCAGCTTTGTAGGTCACGCCATACCATGGCTCTTGTGCAGTATAAACGGTTACAGCTTGGCGGTTATCTTGAATCGCGAGTTGTATCTCATTTGGTAAATAATACTCTTTCGTGACACCGTTGTCAGTATTTTCTAAAAACTCAATAAAGCCTGTTTCTAAGTCATTAAATAAACTGGGTGTTATTCCCCAAAAGCTCATTGAGCCTAGGGCATCATCGGCAATTTGTAATCTCTCACCATGTGGATTGTTGCCTTTTAAAACATTATTTTCGAGTTTGATATCTAGATACTCGACCACATCAGTTAAATGCTGGTGGCTATCAACAGAGCATACACCGCGGTTTACACCACCTTCTTCGGAGAGTGTATCTTTTATTGGGTAGCCTACCATCGCCCAATTGCTGTGCTGTTTGAAGTGTTCGCTAATAATGGCAAAAGAAGACTCGCCATAATAATCATCGGCGGTAATGACAATAGCAGGGTTATTCACATAAGGTTTTGCGCAAAGTAACGCATGACCTGTGCCCCATGGCTTTTTGCGTTCAGCGGCTAAATGCTCATAACCATGTGGCAGCGCGTTAATTTGTTGCTCAAATAAGATTACTTCGAGCGATTCAGGTAGGCGCGGTAAAATCGTCGCTTCAAATTCAGCACGAATGTTTTTATTAATGATGATCACCGCCTGGCTCACACCTGCTTTAACCGCATCCTGAATACTCAGTTCCATGATGGTACAGCCTAGCCCCGGAATTTCGGTAATTTGTTTGTTTCCGCCAAAGCGGCTACCCAGCCCGCCAGCCAATACGATTAAAGTAAGAGAGTGTTGAGTCATCGCGAAAGTTAAATAAAAAACAAAGGAAAAGTGTACCAGAAACACTCACGGGGGAGGAAGAGAAGCTTAAAGCTATAAGTCATAAGTTTTGAGTTGAGCGGTGTTGTTTGTGGGTCTTACCCAAAGGCCTACCTCGTAGGAAATGTAGGCGTGAAATTTATTTCGCGCGGTATATTTTTTATTGCGCGATATAAAATCGCGCCTACAATAACTCGCATCTCGCATCTCGCATCTCGCATCTCGCATCTCGCATCTCGCATCTCGCATCTCGTCCCTCTAACCTAATAGCTTCATATTTACGTAAGTGGTATATTCTCTTTGTGGTGATTAACCTTTTTAGGTAGACGATTAATGGCAAAAGATAGATACGCGCCAAAAGCACTTGGCGATATTATGGCGGGATTGAGTGGTCGCTTAGCATCTTATGCTGGTAAAACCCAAGGCTTGTCTTCTCAACAAACCATTCTTGATGATTTTTTAGGTGAAACGCTTTCAAAAAAATGCCGGGTAAGTAACTACCGTGATGGTACTTTGATGATAGAAGCGGTTTCTGCACCGATTGCACTGCGTTTAAATTACTTAAAAATGGATATGCTTTCGCATTTTCGTGCCGCTGGCATGGTAGAGCTTGGGCAAATTAAAATTACCGCAAACCCACATGCAACTCAGCGCTTATCGGCAACAAATAAACCAGAGCAAAAGCCTGTTTCGAAACGCCAAATGAGCGAACAAACAGCCGATTACCTCAGCGCCATCGCCGCAGACGCCCCTCCATCTTTAAAAGCCAAGTTAGAGCGTTTAGCGCAACATGGGCGGAAAAAATAAATAAAGCCGTCAGCTTTCAGCTTTTAGCCGAACGGTGTGGTTTGTGAGCCTACCCCGTAGGAGGTACTTTAGTGCCGAAATTTAAGGAGCCGTCAGCTTTCAGCCGTCAGACGTCAGCCGAACTGTGGGGGTGTATGGTGTTGAATTTCCCTCAGCAATAAAACTCTGTAGGAGGCGTTTTAACGCCGAACATCTTTATTTTTTCACGGCTAAAGCCGTTCCTACGTTTTGGTGTAGGCGTGAAACTTAAAGAGCTGTCAGCTTTCAGCTATCAGTTTTGAGCTGAACGGTGCTGTTTGTAGGTTCTTTAATTATTTTCTGGCTTGGTGCTGAGTGCAAGACGCGCCAAGCAAGCGTGACGCCTACGATAACTCGTCCCTTGTATCTCGTCCCTCGCACCTCGTTCCTC
>NZ_PNCP01000046.1:0-122313 GCF_005886115.1 Pseudoalteromonas sp. S4492 | reverse complement strand
TACTTTTATGGAGTCAGATCAATCAGCTATCAGCTATCAGCTTCGATCCTATGCATAAGAGATGTCAACATTCTTGATAGCTCTTCCGTTTCACTTACCCAAGCTCTACCGATGGCAGCATCAATGTATTTAATCTCAATTCCGATATAAATTTGCGTTCGTGTTTCTGCTATTGACGATCTTGATATATCTAAAAAACGCACCCGCTCTTTTTTGCTGATTCTAGCCATACCTTCTGCGATATTACTCGGTATTGATAAACCAGAACGTGTGAGTTGATTGCGAAAACCAAAGTCATTCAGATCAGTCGTTTCTTTGTAGATTTCAGCACTTAATCTTGCTGATCGCTTCCATACCTCTAATTTTTCAAAATTCATACTTGCATCCTTTTAAGTATAAAAACTTTATATAGGCACGAATTTCTCAGAATGCAAATTTCAAACTGACGGCTGACGGCTGACGGCTGACGGCTGACGGCTGACGGCTGACGACTCAACGATATCTAACTTCTGACGACCAATCACTTCCTCTGGTCACTAATCACTTCTTCTGAGATTAATTCAATAACAAAATCAGAGCTGTACAAAAAACAACCTAATTTATTCGAGTTTCTTGTTTACTTTACGCTAGAAATCGCTAGAATACGCCGGCTTAAATATATTCGTTCTTTTACAACCCAAAGGTAATGCTATGCATCCAATGTTAAACATTGCGGTTCGCGCTGCGCGTAACGCAGGCAAAATTTTACTTCGCGCAAGTGAAGACTTATCAAAAGTTGATGTACAACAAAAAGGCACTAACGACTTAGTGACTAACATCGACAAAGAAGCTGAAGCCGCAATTCGTGACACTATTTTAAAATCTTACCCAGATCACACTATCGTAGGTGAAGAGCTTGGTGAGCATAAAGGTAAAGATGCAGATTACCAATGGATTGTAGACCCTCTTGATGGCACAACTAACTTCATCAAGGGTATCCCTCATTTCGCAGTATCTATTGCACTTAAAGTGAAAGGTCGTTTAGACCAAGCTGTTATCTATGATCCAATTCGCGGTGAATTATTCACAGCATCACGTGGTCAAGGCGCACAGCTTAACAGCAAGCGTTTACGCGTAACTAAAACTAACGAGTTAGCGGGCTCTGTACTTGCAACTGGTTTCCCATTCAAACAAAAACACCACTTAGACGCATACTCTGAAGCGTTTAAAGCGCTTTTCGTACACACTGCTGATATCCGCCGTGCAGGTTCTGCAGCATTAGATATGGCATATGTTGCTGCGGGTCGTGTTGATGGTTTCTTTGAAATTGGCCTTAAGCCATGGGACACAGCAGCAGGCGAGCTTTTAGTTAAAGAAGCGGGCGGTATGGTTGTTGATTTCGCAGGTGGTATTAACTACAACCAAAGCGGCAACATCATTTGTGGTGCACCTAAGTTAACTCAAGCGATCATTCGTGAAATTCGCCCAGTGTTAACTGAGTCACTACTTCGCTAATAGCGGGTTGTAATGTAAAAATGCAAAAAAGGAGCTACGGCTCCTTTTTTTGTGGCTGAAAATAATCGTTGTCGAGTTTTATCTCTATGACTTCACCTTCTTTAAATGGCAACTTAGCCAAGTCTTCAGCAAAGTAACTGGCAAATAATTGATCAAACTCGCCCGTGCTTTTCATCACCTTGAGTCCTTTTAACAGGGCTTCGGCCAATTCAGGCTTGTGGTTACTGACAAAAAAGTAAAATGCCGTTGGATAACTAATATAAAGATTAGGCACAATGACAAGTTCGTCACTTTTCACTTGTTCCATTTCAGAAATGACTTCAATGAACGAACGCGGAAAATAATCAACTCGCCCTCTGATCACTAGGTTAAACATCGCCTGATAATTTGCCAGTGGCCTGACTGTTAAGCCGTTTTGCGCAAGGATTTTAGTATCGGGCCAATCATGGCCTTGAATGGCACTAAACTGCGCTAAATCTTGCTTCGTTTTTACATCTTTAAAACGTGGTAAAAAAGCTCGTTTAGTGAGTAATGCGCGTTTACCAATGTAGCCTTTAAACAGTGGCACTTTAACGGCTATTGCAAGGTGTTCTCGCTCGGGGCTTGTCATACTCCAAAACACATCAGCCTGGTTTTCATCGAGCATCAGCAAAGTGCGCTGTTGATGAGGGTGAACCAGAACTTCGCTGATTTCTGCTTGATAATTACTGGCGCGTAAAGCCGCTGCCAGCAATTCATGAAGATAATAATCGCGTTTATACAGTGGGCGTTGTTCAATCGCTAAATTGACCACATTGTTAGCTTCTGTGGTAAGGCTGTATCCTAGGCTTAGCAATACTAGGATTGCACTACATAGTCGCTTCATTGTTATTTTTGATTATTGTGTTTTTTTTAAGCTACACCCTGTTAAACAGGGACACAAGTAAAAATATTCAAACTTAAAATTTCTTCATGAACTAATAGGGAATGCTTCATCTTTTTGGCAATTCAAACGGACTACCGCAGGTGCTGGGCGGCTTCGTTTGCATACAAATAAGTGGCTACTCTGATAACGTTTTGCTTCTTTTTTCGCATCTGTTGCCAGTGCTGCAACTTGGTGGCTGTTAATACATAGCTCTAAATCAGGCTTAACTAAACCGATTGATAATGTAAGTAGTGGCACAAACTGCTTTTTACCTTCGCGGTTGCTTGCCCAATAACCCCCTTGCTCAATGTGCTCTGGGGTGAAAAAGGCGCGTGACTGGTGTTCAAATTTACTGATGATGTCGTGGCATACTTGCTCTGCATCATTTTGATCAAACACCACCATAAAGTCATCACCACCAATATGGCCGACAAAACCTTTACTAGTGCTACACGCCTCTACGATGACTTCAGCAAGTAATTTTATAACGCTGTCACCGCTGGCATAACCGTATAGGTCATTAAATTGTTTAAAGTGATTTAAATCAACATATGCGAGTGAGAACGGATAATTATTACGAAGCCTCAGCTCAATTGCTTCGTTAATCGCGACATTACCCGGCAGCATAGTCAGCGGGTTGGCATGTTGTGCATGGCGGATTTTTTCTTCGGTAATGTGTTTTAAGATATTACGCAATGGCGCCAAACCTAAGTATTCACCACTTCGGGTGATAACAATGTGGCGTCGAATATCAAACTCAAACTCAGTAATTTGCTGACTCACCGTATCGAGTAACTCGTTTTCGTCAACGATTAACGGCTGTTTATCCATTAAAGAAGTAACTGGCTGCTTATCATAAAGTGCATGACCATAGGGAGCGGCAAACACTTCAGTGAGTTGATCTCGGTGTAATAAACCAACAGGAATATTGTGCTCAAGCACCGCAAGACTCGTTAAACTTTTATCTTGCTCAAAGATGCTGTGCGCGTCTTTGCAACGGGTTGTTGCTTCTATGCTGGCGTGCTCGACTGCCAACCAACCAATCGCCATAGACTGTTCAAAAGTATTGCTGCTATCTGATGATTCTAAGTGCTTTAAGCAATGAATATTTATTTCGTAGCTTGGTTGTATACTCGGCCTTTCGAGTAAAAAGCCTTGTGCGTGCTGCACGCCTAAGCTTTCGAGTAAACGAAGCTCCTCTGCTCGTTCTATCCCTTCTGCGATAACTTGCGTATTGGTGGCTTTTGCAAGCTCAATAATTGACTTTAAAAACTCTTTTTTAACCACACTCTGGTCGCAATGATCAATAAAGTAGCGGTCTATTTTTACAAACTCAGGACATAACTCAGACCACTGCTTTAAACCCGAATAGCCAGCCCCTAAGTCATCAATGGCAATCGAAAAACCTAGTTCGCGGTAATGGGCAATGGTTTTTAATAATAAAAAGCCATCATCCACTTTTTCTTGCTCTGTAACCTCAATAACGACCCGATTGGTTGCAAGACCAAAGTGCTCAACTAGATGTAATGTTTCACCTTTAGGATGGCAAGGGTCAAGTAAGGTTTTAGGACTTACATTAAGGAATAACTTACCTTGCAGATTGAGTTTAACAAAGTTCTCAATTGCCTTACTGCGACAAAGTAGCTCTAATTCAGAGATTTTATGGCAAGCAATTGCTTCGCTGAATAATGCACTCGGCATTTCTAGCTCAGACCCTTTTGGACCGCGACTTAATGCCTCATAACCCAAAATATGCTGATTAGAAATATCAAAGATAGGCTGAAACAAGGTTTCAATAGCACTGTTATCTAAGATCTGCTGTAGTTGCGCGCTCACCTTACACCTAGCGTTAGTAATACAAATAGACGGCTAAATTAGCAACCTTGTATGACAATTTTATGGCAAAGCTATGACGAGTACTGACTACTCAATAGCGGTGATCAGCTCAAGCTGCTTAATGCGAGCAAAACTATCTGTCATTTTTAATTTAGCTTTTTGGTAATCACTCTGTGCTAAATCAGCTTGTTGCGCTAGCGAATAGACGGCAAGCGGATTAAGTAATAACTGCTGCGCATGATAGCAACTTGCTGCAGCAAACTCAGGAAGGTTTGGCTCGAGGTTGATAATGATTTCATTCTTTAACGCGTCTGTGTCATTACTTTGCGGTTGCTGAAACTCGGTTGCGTCTGCCAACGCATGCAAACTTGCCTCACACTCTGGCAGCTGCGCTTTTAGGTTTAAAAACAAACCTGTTGATGAAGTAATTAGCTTAAGCGTCAAATCTTGTAATTGCTGAGTTGTTGATTGGTTTTGCAATGCCTCTACAACTTGCCAAGCTAAACCTTTATAGCTGTCAAACTGCTGCTGAAGTGTTACCTCAGGTATTTGCTGTACTTCTGTCTGTTCTGGCTCAGGCTTATCGTCACAAGCACTAAGCATTAAAAGTATAAACACGCTAAACATCAGGTGTTTCATAATGTCTCCCATAAAAAAACCGCCCTAATTAGGGCGGTTTCTTTTTGTATCACTTATTAAGGCATAGGATCGAGATCCGCACCTTCTTTTTCAATTACTTCTGGAATTAAGTCTTCTTTACTTACACCCATTGCAATTGCTACTGCTGAAGCAACGTAAACAGACGAGTAAGTACCGATGAACACACCAAATAGTAACGCAGTTGCGAAACCGTGGATCGTTTGACCACCCCATACGAACAATGCAATCAATACTAAAATTGTCGTGATTGAAGTAACTAATGTACGGTTTAACGTCTGCGTTAATGAAATATCGATAATTTCAATCGTGTCATCAACACGCACTTTACGGAAGTTTTCACGGATACGGTCAGATACAACGATAGTATCGTTGAGTGAGTAACCTATTACTGCCAAAATCGCCGCAAGAATCGTTAAGTCAAACTCAAGACCTAGCACTGAGAATAAACCTAATGTGATGATAACGTCATGTAATAGTGCTGAAACCGCACCTACCGCAAATCGCCATTCAAAACGAAACGCAACGTAAATTAAGATACAGATAAGTGCAGTTAACATGGCAAGGCCACCCTGCTCTTTTAGATCTTCACCCACACTTGGGCCAACAAATTCGATACGACGCATTTCTACTGTCGGCTCAATTTTTTGCAATGCCGTAATGATTTGGTTACCAATAACTTCTGCTTTAACGCCTGCACCTTGCGGTGCAAGACGTACTAAAATCTCTTTACTTGAGCCAAACAGCTGCACCGAGAAATCTTCAAAACCACTTTCTGTGATTGCATCACGTACTTGTTTAAGATCGGGTGCCTCTGTAAAGCCTACTTCAACAGCGGTACCGCCAGTAAAGTCGAGACCGAAGTTTAAGCCTTTAGTAAAAAACGATACGAAAGAAGCCAAAATCAACAAGGTTGATACTGTCATGGCAAACTTACGTAACTTCATAAAGCCGAGTGTTTTACCACCGAGTTTTAAAATTTGCATGCTGACTCCTAAATCGACAACTTCTCAATACGCTTACCGCCAATGAATAAGTTGATTACCGCACGGGTACCAACAATGGCTGTAAACATAGAGGTGATAATACCAATCGCAAGTGTTACTGCGAAACCAGCAATAGGACCAGTACCCACTGCAAATAGGATCACTGCTGCGATTAGCGTTGTGATGTTAGCATCGAAAATCGTACTAAATGCGCTGTCGTAACCAAAATGAACAGCTTGTTGCGGGCTACGGCCATCAGCAAGTTCTTCACGAATACGTTCAAAAATAAGTACGTTGGCGTCAACCGCCATACCGACGGTCAATACGATACCTGCAATACCCGGTAGCGTTAACGCTGCACCTGGGATAAGCGACATTACGCCGACGATTAATACTAAGTTTGCGCCCAGTGCCAAATTTGCCACCATGCCGAAACCTTTGTAGTAAACAAGCATAAATACAAGTACAAACACAAAACCAAGCACAACCGCAGTCATACCCGCTTCGATGTTCTCTTGACCTAGGCTTGGACCTACTGTGCGCTCTTCAACAATTTGAATTGGCGCTACAAGTGCACCGGCACGAAGTAATAAACTTAGATTATGTGCTTCAGCTGGGTTATCGATACCAGTAATACGGAATGAACGGTCAAGACGAGCTTGAATGGTTGCCACGTTAATTACTTCTTCAACTTTAATTGGTGGAAGCGCTTTACCGTTTTCATCTGTTTTACCCGATGGCTTGTATTCAATGAATACCGTTGCCATGCGTTTACCGATAGCACGCTTAGTGAACGCATTCATTTTTGCGCCACCTTTGCTGTCTAGCGTAATGCTAACTTGTGGACGTTGATACTCATCTGTGCCTGATTGCGCACCAGTAATATGACTACCTTCAAGAATGATGCGTTGCTTAAGTACCACAGGGTAACCTTCACGCGCCATGATCATTTCTGTACCTGGCGGTAAACGACCTTGCAGCGCAGCACTTGCATCTGCGTTCTCGTCAACTTCGCGGAATTCGAGTGTTGCTGTTGCACCCAGAATTTCTTTTGCACGCGCTGTATCTTGCACACCCGGAAGTTGCACGATGATACGCTCAGCACCTTGGCGCTGTACGTTAGGCTCTGCAACACCGATTTGGTTAATACGGTTACGGATAATCGTTTCGTTTTGTTTGATAGCGTAGTCACGAATTTCTTTTAACTTTTGCTCGCTCATGCTCACGTAAAAAGCATTGTCGCTGCTGCTATCATCAACGTATACGTTTAATGGGTAACGTGTTGATAAGAAACGCTCTGCTGCGCTTTTATCTTCTTCGTTACGCATTTCAACACGTAATCGCTCGCTATTCGCTACACGGCGAATGGTGCGATAACGTAGTTTTTCTTCACGTAAGTCACTTTTGAAATCTTGTTCCATTTGCTCAAGCTGAGTATCAACCGCCGTCGCCATGTCGATTTCCATAGTAAAGTGAACACCACCGCTTAAATCTAGGCCTAGTTTCATTGGGTTACCACCCAAAGACTTTAACCACTCAGGTTGAGCAGGCGCCATGTTGATTGCTGAGATGTAATCTTCACTAAGGGAATCACGCAGTAGATCTTGCGCTTTTAGTTGGTCTTCAACATTCTTAAAACGAACGAGGATTTGTCCGTCTTCAAGTTTGCTTGATTTAACAGTAACGTTATGTTCTTTGAGAGTCGCATTTACTTTATCGAGTACGCTGAGGTCAGCATCAGTACCTTTAGTGCCCGATACTTGGATGGCCGGGTCACGGCCATACAAGTTAGGTGAGGCATATAAAATACCAACGACTAACACTACAAGAACAAGTAAATACTTCCATAATGGAAACTTGTTTAACACGTGTGAGTCCTTATTTTTATTGTTATAGCGACTTCATAGTGCCTTTTGGCAATACTGCAGAAACAGCTGATTTTTGAACTGTTACTTCTGCTTGGTCGTTTAATGAAATCACGATGAAGTCTTTGTCATCAGCGATTTTAGCAATCTTACCTACTAAACCACCTTGCGTTAGTACTTCGTCGCCTTTCGCCATTGCGCTCATTAGGGCTTTATGCTCTTTTACACGCTTAGCTTGTGGACGGTAGATTAAGAAATAAAATACCAGACCGAAAATACCCAACATGATTAGCATTTCCATGCCACCACCTGCTGGTGCTGCACCTGCCGCACTTGCGTGGGCGTTTGAGATGAATAAACTCATTTCACTTCCTCTTTAATTTTTCTAAAAATTTAATCTGATGTATCTGCAAGCTCTGGTACTTCTTGACCACGGCGTGCATAAAAATCTGCAACAAATTCGTCTAGTTTGCCATTACTGATGGCATTACGTAAGCCTTCCATCACGCGTTGATAATAACGTAAGTTGTGAATCGTGTTTAGACGTGCGCCTAAGATTTCATTACATTTATCAAGATGATGCAAGTATGCACGTGAATAGTTTTTACATGTATGACAATCACACTCAGGATCCAGTGGACCGGTGTCTGTTTTATGTACTGCATTACGGATTTTAACAATGCCGCCAGTAACGAATAAGTGACCGTTACGGGCATTACGCGTAGGCATTACACAGTCAAACATATCGATACCACGGCGAACCGCTTCAACTAAGTCTTCTGGTTTACCAACACCCATTAAGTAACGAGGTTTGTCTTCTGGCATTTTGTAAGCACAGTGATCAAGAATATTGATCATCTCGTTTTTCGGCTCACCAACCGATAAACCACCTAATGCATAACCATCAAAGCCGATTTCTTCTAAGCCTTTTTGTGATTGTGCACGAAGCTCAGGGTACATACCACCTTGGATAATACCAAATAGCGCAGCTGGGTTATCACCATGGCCTTCTTTTGAGCGTTTAGCCCAACGAAGTGATAACTCCATAGAGTCTTTCGCTTCTTTTTCTGTCGCTGGGTATGGCGTACATTCGTCAAAAATCATTACGATGTCAGAGCCTAGATCACGCTGAACTTGCATCGCTTTTTCTGGCGAAAGCATGATTTTTTCACCATTAACTGGTGAGCTGAACATCACGCCTTCTTCTGTGATTTTACGCATTGCGCCTAAGCTGAATACTTGGAAACCGCCTGAATCAGTTAGGATTGGACGATCCCAATTCATGAAGTCGTGTAAGTCACCGTGCTGCTTAATGATTTCTGTGCCAGGACGTAACATTAAATGGAAAGTGTTACCTAAGCAGATTTGCGCGCCAGTATCTTTTACTTCGTCAGGGGTCATGCCCTTAACTGTGCCGTAAGTACCTACCGGCATAAATGCAGGGGTTTCTACAACGCCACGTTCAAAAATCAAGCGGCCGCGGCGCGCTTTACCGTCAGTGCGGTCTAATTCAAATTTCATATTATCCTCAGTGTCGGAAAAACAGTCCAACAAGCTATAATTTAACCGCTCGATTCTACCCTGTTTGCAGGTTTATTACTATTAATTGGGCTAAATTCGAAAATAAAAAGCCCAGTTCAAAAACTGGGCTTTTTATTGGGTATAATCGTTATTTGCGCGTTAAGAACATCGCATCGCCATAACTAAAGAAGCGATACTGTTCTTTTATCGCCGTATGATAAGCACCCATAATGTTATCTTGGCCTGCAAAGGCACTGACTAACATAATCAATGTTGATTCAGGCAAGTGGAAATTTGTTACCATGGCATCAACCACATTGAACTGATAACCCGGGTAAATAAAGATATCGGTATCACCAAAGTAAGTATCTAATTTGCCGCCGTGCACTTTAGCAGCAGACTCTAACGAGCGAACTGAGGTAGTACCTACGGCTATTACGCGACCACCTTTCGCTTTCGTTTCGGCTACCGCTTTAACCACATCATCAGGCACTTCAATGTACTCAGAGTGCATAACATGCTCGTCAACTGAGTCAACACGCACAGGCTGGAATGTACCCGCACCGACATGCAAAGTCACAAACGCCATGTTAATGCCCTTATCTTTTAAGGCCGCCATTAATTTATCATCAAAATGCAGGCCAGCTGTTGGCGCGGCTACGGCACCTGGCTTTTCACCATAAACTGTTTGATAGCGCTCACGATCTGACTCGTTATCAGGGCGGTCAATATAAGGTGGTAATGGCATGTGGCCGATGTCGTTTAAGATATCGAGGACATTTTCGTCTTTGGCAAATTCAAGCTCAAAAAGCTCGCCATGACGCGCAACCATGGTTGCTTCTGCTTTACCTTCAAGAATGATTTTTGAGCCTGGTTTTGGCGATTTGCTAGCTCGCACATGCGCAAGCACACGGTGCTCGTCGAGTACGCGCTCAACTAACACCTCAAGCTTACCGCCCGATTCTTTTTGCCCAAACATACGCGCAGGGATCACTTTAGTGTTATTAAAAACTAATAAGTCATTTTCATTAACAAGCGATAAAATATCACTAAACACTTTATGCTCAAGGTGGCCTGATGGGCCATCAAGCGTCAGTAAACGGCTGCTAGTTCGATCTGCTTTCGGAAAACGAGCAATTAATTCATCAGGAAGGTCAAAGCTAAAATCAGCTACGCGCATAGAGCATATCTCTCATTAATAAAAACGCGCCAAGTTTACTCTGATAAGCCCACCACCTCAAGCAAAGCCCTGTGCCAACTTCGTACAAGCTTAAAGGATTACAAACTTAAGTACTTATTAACCGCTTTTTGGGTAAAGTTTGCTTGTAGATTAGGCAAAATGTCATTATTCTAGCTTATTCACTAAACATGGTTTAAGTAAGAGGTAGTAGCGCCATGGCCAAGCAGTTAAAGCTGCTAATTTTGAACGCAAGCGTTGCTGAGCGTGAGACTATTAAGTCGACATTAAACAAGCTTAATGTTTTCATGTTTATCGAAGCCAGTGACTCTCAAGATGCGCTAAAAATTCTCAAAAGCCACCCGGTGGATATTATCATTACAGGCCTTGAAGTCGGTAAGATTGATGGTTGGCGCTTTTCGCGCATGATCCGTTCAGGGCTATTGAAAACCCCAAAAAACACACCTATTTTACTTACTCCACCAATCTATTGTGAACGTATAGCCGAAACCACTGCACGCAGCTATGGCATTGATGCTGTTCTTCCATTTGAACGCCAAGATATGTTGCCGCAAGTGCTTGCCAACGTGTTATCAACACACCTTGAAAAAAGTAGTCGCCTTAATTTATTACTGCTTGAAACCGATAACCGTAAGGCAAAGGATATCAGCGAACAGCTAAAACTTAGCTTCGCGATAACCCATACCACCTCAACAAAAGCGACGCTTGCGACCTATCTACAACAGAAGTTTGCCATAGTATTGATTGACGCGACCGAGTCTCATTCAGATACTGCGGCGGGGTTAATTAGCGAAATATTACAACACAACCCTAAGCAAGCAATCGTAACCATCATTGATAACAATGATGCAGATTACGCAGAGCAGTTATTACTTTCTGGCGTTACTGACTTTATTCGCGCCCCATACGATCATTCATTATTGAGTAAAGTGTGTGACCACGCTGCTCGCCGTGAAGATTTCATGGTGAGCTACGCAGAGTTTGCACAAAAAGTAGAACAACTAAGCCAAAGTCAAAGCCGTTATAAAGAGCTGTTTTCTGCCCACCAACGTATCTTATTACATTTAAATACGGTGGTACTTGAGTTTAACCAAGAGGGAAATATTCGCTTTATTAACCCAGCTTGGGAGCACTTAACGGGCTATGGCATTAAGTCTAGCTTGGCAAAATCATTGACTGATTTTTGTTTGCCTGAGTGCAAAACAAAGCTACAAGATACAATACAGAGTATTTTGCATGGTGGCGAGCAACAGCAACAGGTAGAGATCCAACTTAAGCATAAAAATGGCAATGCTATTTGGGTTGAATGTCGTTTACAGCTGATTAAAAACAGCCAAAACTCTGCGACTATTACCGCCACTATTGATAACATTCATGAACGTAAACAAGCTGAGCTACAGCTTCGTCACTTAGCCTTACACGATACGCTCACAGAGCTGCATAACCGTTACTACTTTGACCAACAGTTACAACGTATTTGTAAGGCCAAATACACCAGTAAAGATACCGAGCATGCGCTCATCTATATCGATTTAGATCACTTTAAAATCATTAACGATAGTAAAGGCCATCAACAAGGTGACATCGTTTTAAAAGAGGTTGCCCAGTTATTTACTGCGAATATCAGTGATGAGCATTTAGTGTGCCGCATCGGTGGTGATGAATTTGCGGTGATCTTAAAAAATACTAACTTACTTGATGCGCACTTGGTGGCAGAAAGTATCTGCATGGCGATTGAAAAACACCGCTTTCACTCCGAAGGTCAAGAGTACTCAATTAGCTGCTCTATTGGTTTAACGCAAATCACCGAGCAAAATAACGACCCAAGTGAATGTTTAAAACAAGCTGACATCGCCCTTTATGTAGCAAAAAGCTTAGGCCGTAACTTAGTTCACTGTTACTCAAAAGAAGATAGCCATCATAACAGCTTACAAGCGGGTCTTGAGTGGGGTCATAGCATTCGCCAAGCATTACAACATGATGCAATCGAGTTGCACTATCAACCAATTTGGGACTTCAAACGCGGCCATGTTGCTTATTTTGAAGCGCTATTACGTTTGAAGCTGAATGACGAGCTTATTTATCCCAACCAGTTTATTCCTGCGCTTGAGCTTTTAAACGATACCTTTTTAATGGATCAATGCGTCATTCGTAATGCTATTAAGAGCGTTGCCGAGTACCCAGAGCTTAATCAAGTCGCAATTAACTTATCAGCACAGTCGTTTTTAGATGAGCGCCTATTGCCGCACATTGAATCGAGCTTAAAAGAATATAATGTTGAACCAACACGCATTATTTTTGAGATCACCGAGTCTGCGAGTATCAATAACCTAGTTGCAACCCGTGCGATGATCGAGCGTTTAAACGGCTTAGGCTGTCATTTCTCGATTGATGACTTTGGTACTGGCTTTAGTACCTTCAACTACCTTAAACAATTACCGGCTCAGCATGTAAAAATTGATGGCTCATTTGTTCGTGATATGTTGAATGACCCAATCGATTTAGCACTTGTAAAAGCGATCAATGATATTAGCCGTTCGCTTGATAAGCGCTCTGTAGCGGAATATGTTGAAAACAAAGATATATTCTTAGCACTAAAAGAAATTGGTATAGACTATGGTCAAGGGTACTTTATTGCCCGCCCTGTACCGGTTGAAAAAATTAGCGCTGAACTTAAAAAAATATCTGAAAATAATCTGTTTAATTAACAGTTAGCTAACATTAAAAAGCCTAGTTCTGATACATTTTTAAACATTTTTTATTAGTTTTTAAGCTTCCATACTCACAATACTCATCTATACTTTAATCCACAGCAAGAACAAATGTCGTGGTTTTATGGTGATTATCAAATAAAAACATGACATTACTTATTACATTAAACATACTGAATGTGACTTAACATCGTTAAGTCCATGTATTGACGGTATAAAGGAGAAAAGTGATGACACAACTAATCGTTTTGTTGCTGATTGTGAATCTAGGGATAGCGTATCAATGTTACCGTAATGCGACCTTTAAGGGGTATCCGGTGAAAATATTTACAGGGCTAGGTTTAATCCCTTACTTTAACTTAGTCGTGTGGGTTTATTTGTTATTTTTACCTGACTTAAAACCATTTTCAATGAATGAAAAGCAGCCACTTTAGGCTGCTTTTTAGTTGGGAGAATTTAAAAGCGATAACTTGATGCCTTGTCGATAAGTTGTGCGGCTTTTATATCGCCAACCACGCACTTTTTGATATCTGACTTTTTAAATACTTTAACCAGCTCACCCTTACCTTCACTCACACCGCGAATGATAAAGCTCACATGTTCATCGTTAGGCAGACTTCTTAAACCGCTACCATAATCACATAAGGTCAGTGATAAGCTTTTATCTACTTGCTTAGCTAAAGCAGCCAACTGCTGTTGTTGCTCTTTCACACGAGCTTGTTTTTTCTCAGCTAACTCTTTGCGCATTTCTTGCTGTTTTAAAGACAGCTTTTGCTGCTCTTTCTCAAGCTCTTTAATTGATGCTTGTAGTGCTTGTTTACGTTTTTCGAGCTCTTGCTCTTTGGCATCTTTATCGTGGCGACGATCAAACTCAAGATCACGCTTTTCACGTTCAAGATCACGGATTTCACGGCTCACATCGCGCTCTTGCTCGGCAACTTCACGCACTCGCTCTGCACTTTCACGCATCACTTCCATGGCCTGCTGATAAGCTTCTTGCGTTTTTACGACCACCGCATCGCTGATCACTTGCACATGTTCGCCTAGCACTTCGATTTCAGTTAGCTCTTCAAAATCGATATCTGGCATGGGTGGAAGCGGTGCATCAGGCACTGACGCAAACACGGTAGACCAGCGTGAGCCGCCTCTTACGTCAAAGCTAAACACCACACCTTGATGCTGTAAATAACTTGATGATACGTTTCTTACCTTGTTATCGGTGTCTTGTTTTAATGCTGCTGTGAGGATTTTTTCCATGATCCCGACTTCACGCTGAATTTTATCTAATTCATCACTTGCTTGTGCTTGTACGCTTACTGCTGTGCAAAGCAATAAGGCAGCCGTGGTTGATTTGTATTTTGACATCTTAATACTCCAAATTGTTGGCAACGGTTGGCATTGGCCTGCCGTCCACTTGCTCAGCTAAATCATTTAACTGCATACGTAAGTACGCTTGATCTTGGGCGCGCTGTGTTTTGATATAAGCCAGCACGCTGGCAATATCTTCTTGGCGCTCTACTCGCCCGGTTTTAATTGCTTCTTTGGCCAGTTGATACATCTGCTGTTGCTGCACTTCGTTTTGCGCAGTGATGATGTTTTGCAACTGATCAATTTGCTTTTGTTGTGACTCTAATAAATTGGTTTGTTTAGCCACTTGTTCGAGTAACTGCTGGTTTCCTTGCTGTGGATTACTAACAAAAATCCACGCGCAAAATGCAATTGATGCAGCTACTGCCCACATCCCAGAACCAAAAAACAAACTCGTTTTTTGCACTTTGGGCATCGTGGATTCTCGATCCCAGTTTGGTACAGGTACTGTTTCATAGTGGTGACTTTGTTGTTGCCACTGCATTGCATTGTTCATCATTAATGCATACTCAGCATCGGCTTGAAGTAACGCAATTTGCTCATCAGTTAGGCTTTCGCCTTCTAACCATGCGGTAAATAATGAATCTAAATTAGCCATCTACGG
This sequence comes from Pseudoalteromonas sp. S4492, assembly GCF_005886115.1. NCBI lineage: Bacteria > Pseudomonadati > Pseudomonadota > Gammaproteobacteria > Alteromonadales > Pseudoalteromonadaceae > Pseudoalteromonas > Pseudoalteromonas sp. S4492. The sequence continues at coordinate 107,169 of NZ_PNCP01000046.1, read as the reverse complement.
CCTCCAAATGCACTTTTAACTTACCAAGCGCACTGTATAGTCTTGATTTAGCTGTATTGGTTGAAATACCTAATTGCTCAGCTATTTCTTCAAACGTACAGTGCTGAAAAAACTTTAACTCCACCACCAAGCGTTGCTCCCAGGGTAAATTGTTCATCATTTCTTTAAGTTCATGATGCTGCTCAGATTGCAGTTGATTGGTTTCTAACTCACTGCGCTCACAGCTTTCTTCTGGTACGGCGTCCAAACCTTGATGCAGCTTACGGCAGCGGTAATATTCAACACTACGCCGATGCACAATTTGATAAAGCCAAGTGTTAAAACTCGATTCACCACGAAAACTCGGTAAGCTCTTATACACAGAAATAAACACTTCTTGCATTAAGTCCATTGCATCATCAGGGTGACTTAACATCCTTAGGCAATAGTTATATACCTGTGTTTCGTGCTGCTTGACTAATTTCAACCACGCCCGTTTATTGCCCTGTTGCGCTTTAGCAATTAGTGTCTCAAGTGATTGAAAAAACACGCTAGCCTCGTCATCTGATCTGCCTTTAATGGTTTTGTTATTATGTTAGTCGAGGGAAGGAAAAAAATAGTTTGCTTAAATAATAAAAAACCCCAAATATTTTTTATTTGGGGTTTTTTATCATTAGTCGCATTGACCGTCTAAGCTACACTGCTTATTCAGAAACAGCTCTAGCTGCTGGCTAAACAGCCTAAAATCTCTGATCCGGCCTGTTGTTTTACGCCACACGATACCAATATCTCGGTATGCATCGCCTTGTGATGGCGTAGCAACCATATCTTTTTTATCTAAAATACCAGCGTTAATTGCCATCTGCGGTAAGAAAGTAACACCAAGCTGGTGTTCAACCATACTTAATAAGGTATGTAAGCTTGCCGCTTCAAATGGGTTAATACAGCTTGAGCGATTCAAGTGACAAGCACTGAGTGCGTGGCCAGTCATACAATGCTCACGCTCTAGCAAGAACACACTCGCATCCGGTAAAAGATTAAAGTCTTCCACGCCATCTGCGGGTGTGTAATCTTTATGATGCACTAGGCTGAAGTGATCTTTCGCAAGGACTTGAGTATGAAACTTTTCAGTGTCATACGGTAACGCGAGCAACGCCATATCAATTTGCCCATGCTCTAGCTTATCGAGTAGTTTGTCACTGGTATCTTCAACCAAAACTAGCTCTAGCTCGGTAAATGTTTGTTTGCAGAAATGATATAACGGCGCAGCAATAAAGCTGGCAATCGTCGGGATCACACCAAGCGTGAGTGTGCCGCTTAATGGCGTTAAAAAGCTCTTCGTCAGCTCTTTTAAACTTAAGGTGTCGTCAATGATCTTACGTGCTTTTTCGACAACCTCTTCACCAATTGCAGTAAACATTAAGCTGCGGTTTTCGCGCTCAATAAGTTGGCAACCTAGGGTTTCTTCTAAGTTTTGAATTGCACTACTTAAGGTTGATTGACCAATAAAACAGGCGCTTGCTGCGCGGCCAAAATGTTGATGTTGGTGGACTGCTAATAAATATTGTAGTTGTTTAATACTTGGTAAGTTATTCATACTCTACCTGAAAATAAAAAGACCCCAACACCTAAGGCATTGAGATCTTTTCAAGCTAAAAGTCTTTTAGTACTTTTTTATACCCCGAAGGCAGTTCTCAGTACGTAGAAAATAACAATAGCAAGGGCTGCGCCAACTGGCAACGTAATTACCCAAGAAACTACAATGTTTCTTACAACACCCATGTTAAGTGCCGCAATACCGCGTGCCATACCAACACCTAATACCGCACCAACAAGTGTTTGTGTAGTAGAGATAGGTAAACCAGTACCTGATGCGATAACAACTGTAGAAGCTGCAGCAAGCTCAGCAGCAAAACCACGGCTAGGTGTTAAGTGGGTGATACCTTCACCGATTGTTTTGATTACTTTCTTACCTAAGATAGCAAGACCAGCAACAATACCTAAACCACCTAATGGTAAAATCCACCATGCAATAGCCGCTTTCTTAGCGATTTCACCGTTGTGCTCAACAATGTTTACAACAGCTGCTAGTGGACCAATCGCGTTAGCAACGTCGTTTGAACCGTGTGCGAATGCCATACAACATGCTGTTAGTACCATAAGTACCGCGAACACTTTCTCAACGTTGTTGAATTGCATTTTCTTGTCAGCTTTAGGGTCAATCTTAAGGCGTGAAATAGCGAATTTACCAATGATTGCAACAACCACGGCGATCGCGATAGAAAGCATGTAACCTTCAAATGAACCTAAGTTGATACCAATGTGCTTCAAGCCTTTCTTGATTGTTACAAGAGACATGATGAAGCCCGCTAGACCCATGTATACAGGCACGTAGCGCTTAGCATTTTTAAGAGGTGCGTCAGTGTCAAAAATTAGCTTTTGCGCACTCATGAAAATCAAATAAGCAATAAAACCAGAGATAGCAGGGGTAACAATCCAGCTACCTACAATACCCATTACCTTGTTCCATTGGATTGCTTCGCTACCTACCGCAACCAATGCGAAACCAATGATGGCACCAATGATTGAGTGAGTAGTTGAAACCGGCCAGCCTAAGAACGAGGCAATCAATAACCAGCTACCTGCAGCGAATAACGCGGCGATCATACCAAGTATCATTAACTCAGGTACGTCCATAAATGGGGTCGCATCGATAATCCCTTTACGGATCGTTGATGTAACCTCACCACCGGCAAGGTATGCGCCTGCGAACTCAAACACCATCGCGATGATGATAGCTTGCTTAATTGTAAGTGCTTTTGAACCTACTGATGTACCCATCGCATTGGCAACGTCATTTGCACCAATACCATAAGCCATAAAGAAACCGACTGCGGCGGCAGTTAAAACGAGTAACGTGCCGTAATTTGCAATGATATCCATTGTGTGAACCTTTAATTTTTTTCGTATGAACTGATTTTTAATTAACGAGCTAACATCAGCTCAAGACGAGAACCTACGCGCTCAGCAATATCAGCTAAGTCACCTACCCATTCGATGATCTTGTATAAGAACATCACGTCGATTGGGTTAAGTTCATTTTCAACGGCGCGCAATTGACGGCGAATTTTGATTTGCATGTCATCCGTGTCTTGCTCAATTGCGTCCAATTCAACGAGCATTTTCTCAACTAAAGTCACTTCGCGACCTTTGAAGCCCGTTTCAAGAAGCTCATCTAGCTCATTGATTGCTTTTGATGCTTGTTTAGTTGCATCAACACAACGAGTTACATAAGCAAGGAAATCTGCTTGGATTTCGGTAGGAATAGTCATCTCACGACCAACTACACGACCTGCAATATCTTTTGCTTTATTAGCAATTTTGTCTTGTTGAGTAACAAGCTCTAGCAAATCGGTACGCTCAACTGGCATGAATAAGCCACGTGGTAGTTGAAGGCGAATGTTACGTTTCATTTCATCAGCTTCACGCTCTAAATTACGAATGTTTAGGCGGATTTCTTCCGCTTCTTGCCACTCTTCTTTGAAAACGTGATTAAAGAAAGGGATCAATGCTTTACTTGCTTGATGTGCTTTCTTAATGTGATCTTCCATAGGCTTAATAGGAGATTTAGCAAATACCCCTAAAAATGCATTTGTAGGCATAACTGACCCTTTATAAATTAGTATGCTTTGGCAGCTGCGAATTTTACAGCATTGTGTTCGATTGTGAACGCTTTTTCTGCCTTACATCAGCAATAATAGACAAAGCGGCCAAAGGCCGCTCGGTTTAATAATGAAAAGTTGCGGTTAAAATTACAGCGACTTTTCGATATCTGCTTGAGATGTATGACGAATATCTTTGCCGTTTACAAAGTAGATGATGTACTCAGCAATATTTTGACAACGGTCGCCGATACGCTCTAAAGAGCGTACTGACCACACTAAATCCATAATTTTCGGGATTGAGCGTGGATCTTCCATCATATATGTCATGATTTGACGGGTAATTGCTTCGTATTCACGGTCAACTTTGGCATCTTCTTTATGTACTTCAAACGCACATTGCACATCCATACGTGCAAATGCATCAAGTACATCATGAAGCATTTTTGATACTTGGCGACCCATGTTTTCAATGTTCACCAGTAGGTCTTGCTGATCTTTTGTGAATGAGTCCAGCGCAACTTTAGCAATACGCTCAGCTTCATCGCCAATACGCTCTAAATCAGCAATTGTTTTAGCAATGGCAATTACAAGACGTAAGTCACTGGCAGCTGGCTGACGACGAGCGATAATGCGTGTGCATTCTTCATCGATGTTCACTTCCATTGCATTTACTTTATAGTCGTTCTCACGAACTTTTTGTGCCAGATCTGCATCGCCATTGCTAACAGCATCAAGTGCACTGTTTAGTTGTTGTTCAACTAAACCTCCCATGTTTAATACATGGTTACGCACATTTTCAAGCTCTTCATTAAAGCGGCCCGAAATGTGTTTATTGATATTATGTTCCATTGTCTACCTCTATAAATTTCGTTTACGGTACCAAGTGACTTTATTGACTAACCGTAACGGCCTGTAATGTAGTCTTCTGTTTTCTTCTTGCTTGGTGTTGTAAATAACGTATTGGTATCTGAATACTCAATCAACTCCCCCATGTACATGAACGCAGTTTGGTCTGATACACGAGCAGCTTGTTGCATGTTGTGAGTAACAATTACCACGGTAAACTTATTCTTTAAGTCGTTAATTAGCTCTTCGATAACTAAAGTAGAAATTGGATCTAGTGCCGATGTAGGCTCATCCAGAAGTAGTACTTCAGGCTCGATAGCAATTGAGCGAGCAATAACAAGACGCTGTTGCTGACCACCCGATAGGCCAAATGCACTATCGTGTAAACGGTCTTTAACTTCATCCCATAACGCCGCGCCACGTAAAGATTGTTCAACCACTTCGTCTAGTTTACGCTTTTCTTTAATACCTTGTAAGCGTAGGCCATAAACGACATTTTCGTAGATTGATTTTGGAAATGGATTAGGACGTTGGAATACCATCCCAACATTTCGTCTTAATGCTGCAACATCAACACTCTTATCGTAGATGTTGTGGCCGTGTAATAAGATCTCACCTTCAATACGACAACTATCAACTAGGTCGTTCATACGGTTGATACAACGTAAAAGTGTTGATTTACCACAGCCTGACGGACCGATAAACGCTGTTACCTGACCTTTCGGGATGTTCATATTTACGCCGCTAAGCGCTTGTTTATCACCGTAGTATAGATCTAAGTTTTTAATCTCTAACGCTGTTTGCTCTGCAGTTAGATTATCTAAATCTAGCTTTGCCGCGCTTTTCGCTTGGTTTACTTGTGGTGCAACTGTAATCATCTCTGTCTACCTATAAAAATTCTGTATTAATGCTCAAGAGCTCTAAACTTTTCGCGTAAGTGGTTACGAATACCAATCGCGGTGATATTCAGGGCGATAATTACTGATACCAGTAAGAATGCCGTGGCATATACCAGCGGACGTGCCGCTTCTACGTTAGGGCTTTGGAAACCAACATCATAAATGTGGAAACCTAAGTGCATAAATTTTCTATCTAAATGAACGTATGGGAAGTTACCGTCAAGAGGCAGTGTTGGCGCCATCTTAACAACACCAACAAGCATAAGTGGTGCTACTTCACCGGCTGCACGCGCAACCGCTAAGATTAAACCTGTCATAATCGCAGGGCTTGCCATCGGAATGATGATGCGCCATAGCGTTTCTGCTTTTGTTGCGCCAAGTGCTAATGAACCATGACGAACCGTGCTTGGAATACGTGATAAACCTTCTTCCGTTGAAACAATAACCACTGGAAGCGTTAAAATTGCTAGCGTTAATGCTGACCAAATCACACCTGGCGTACCAAATACTGGACTTGGCGATGATTCTGGGTAGAACAATTGGTCAATACTGCCACCTAGCATATATACAAAGAAACCTAGACCAAATACACCGTATACAATTGAAGGTACACCCGCAAGGTTGATTACCGCGATACGGATCATTTTAGTAACGGCATTCTTTGCTGCGTATTCATGTAAGTAAATCGCTGCAACCACACCAAACGGCGTAACAATCACTGCCATCAGTAATACCATAAACACAGTACCGAAAATCGCAGGGAATACACCCCCTTCAGTGTTTGCCTCACGCGGGTCATCCGCTACAAACTTACCAAGTTGTACAAAGTAGTGGCCTAGCTTAGCGAAGAAGCCCATGTCATTTGGGAACCACACATCAAGAACTTGATACAGAGGTAAAGTAACCACTTCACCGCGCATGTCTTTAACCGTTACTTGGTCACGCTTTGCTTCTTTACGAAGTGCAAATAACTGTTTTTCTAGCACGGCATATTCAGCACGTAGCTCAGCGCGTGTTTGTGCAAGCTCAGCAACACGTTCGTCCGTCAACTCGTTATCAAGCTGATACGCTTTTTCTTTTAAGCGCAAGCGCTCAAGTTCATAGTTGATATGACCAATATCACCATTTTGTAAATCGAGTGCTTGGTCGTTTAGGTCAACTGCACGGTCAACGAGATCATAAAGTACCTCGATTTTGTTATCTGTAATAACTTCACCGTCTTTAATAACCTGTTCTACATAACCGTAAAAGTTACCGTTTTTGCTACGCTCGAATACTGCAAGTTCAGCTGGCGCTGTACGCGATGTGATATCTGTCTCTAATACCCAACGGAAATCGAGATCAACGTACTCACGGTTACCTGTTTTGATTAGTAAGCGCTCTAGTTGCTCTTTGTCGTAGTGAGATAAATCAACGCCCGTCGCCTCAATACGTGATTTTGCAACTAGCTCACGGTCATAAACTTCACCGATCACTGTTTGTTTAGCAACTGAGCCTTGCAGCTCAAGTTGCACTACTTCTGATGGCCAGAAAAAGCTTAAACCTTTCCAAGCAATCATGGCTAATAAGCCAAGAACCGAGATTAAACTGATGCTTACCGCACCGCCGGTCATCCAAATCCAAGGAGAACCAGACTTAAACCACTGCTTTACCATGTCGTGTCTCTCCACCTACATTGAACTGTATTTTTCACGCAGTTGCTGACGAACAAACTCAGCCACTGTGTTGAAAACGAATGTGAATATGAATAGTACAAATGCTGCTAAGAATAGAATGCGATAATGCGAGCTGCCTACCTCAGACTCTGGCATTTCTACCGCGATATTTGCTGCAAGTGTTCTCATACCCTGGAAGATACTCCAGTCCATAATAGGTGTATTACCTGTTGCCATTAGTACAATCATTGTTTCACCTACAGCACGGCCAAGACCCATCATTACTGCTGAGAAGATACCCGGACTTGCAGTTAGTAGTACTACGCGAACCAATGTTTGCCATTGCGTTGCACCGAGTGCTAATGAACCATTTGATAAGTGCTTAGGAACACTGAATACCGCATCTTCCGCAATTGAGAAGATAGTTGGGATAACAGCGAAGCCCATCGCAATACCAACAACTAACGAGTTACGTTGGTCGAATGTCATACCTAATTCATTGGTTAGGTACTGACGCACATTACCGTCAAACATCCAAAGCTCAATTGAGTTACTCATCGCAAACGATAACCAACCAATAAAGATAACCACTGGAATAAGTAAAATAGAGTGTGAACCTTCAGGAACACGGTGACGAATTGACGCCGGTAGCTTGTTCCAGCCGAATGCGGTTAATAAGATACCAATTGGTAATAACACTAATAATCCGACAATCGCTGGTAAATGCTCTTCAATTAATGGTGCTAACCAAAGACCGGCTAAGAAACCTAAGATTACTGTTGGTAATGCTTCCATGATTTCTACAGTCGGCTTAACCACTTTACGTAATTCACTCGACATAAAGTACGCCGTGTAAATCGCAGCTGAAAGCGCAATAGGTACTGCAAACAGCATCGCATATAAAGCTGCTTTAATCGTACCGAATGAAATTGGCACTAATGAAAACTTAGATTCAAAATCATCACTGGCAGAGGTTGATTGCCAGATATAACCCGGCTCTGGGTAACCTTCGTACCATACTTCTTGCCATAACGCAGACCACGTTACTTCTGGGTGTTCGTTATGGATTTCGATTACTTTTAATGCGTCATCGGCAAGTACTAGCGCCGCATTTGAACGAGGTGCAATTGCAAAGTTTTGAATTGGACCATCACTTACTTTACCTTGCCACAGTTTTGCGTCGCTGGTTGTGTAATAAATACCAAGCTCACCGTTAGCACCCGCTGTGAAGAACGTACGACGGTAGAACTCAGTGAAAATATTTAGTTTCGATTGTTTGCTGGTTTCAAAAGCGCGGATCTTTTGGAACTCACGTCCCTCTTCCGTGTTTACTTCAAACCACTGAGATACTTCACCATTATCGTTAGCAAGCATCAGTGAGTTAGCACCCGCTAATAACTGAGTTGAAACTAGGTTCGCGTTTTCTTCATTCGCAGCAAGCAGTTGGATTTGCTCAACTTCAGAAGGGTAACGCGTATCGTATACGTAAATTTGATTTGCAGAGCGAACGAACGTACGTGTTGTATCAGGTGAGATTAATAGCTCATCCACACGACCTTCGATATCAAGCTCAGTTCGCTCAACATTCCACTCAACTTCGCCAGTGAACATGTTTTCTTCACCGACAAAACTGCTGAATAAAACGCGCTTGTCAGCAGTTAAAGCAACAACAGCCGTTTTATCTTCATAGTGGCTAAACGCAAATTTAGTGATTGCTGCGCCTTGATCATCAACTTCAAGCGCCATATCACCGAGCGGGTAGTCTAATCGAGGTGTTAATTGGCGTTGGTTATTTGGGAATGTCACCAAAAACTTAGGTGCAACCACAACAACCGTACCATTTTCTAAACCGTACGCATATTGACCTTGAAACGGTGCAGAGCTTGCAAAGCTGCTTACATCGCTAGGTAATTCAGCATTAAGAGTGGTGATCTTTTTACCAAAATGTTCTTTTTCAACATTGTAAAAGTCCACGCTACCTTTTTCACCGAGTAAAAAGGCAACCTCTGTTTGCTCTTCAATGCCAAGGCCAACAACTTCTGACGCATTTTGTAGTTTTACACTGTTACGTGTTTCTACTTTTGCTGATTCAAAAATAGGTTGAACAACATAAAGAAGGTAAAAGAATATGAGTAACAGTGCTACTAGCACCATTACGCCACCTGCGGAAATACCCCACTTGGCAAACCTGTCTTTAAATAGACGGCTTCTATCCGTATGAAAGGTAGGTTTATTCGGATTGGAAGTCATCAAAACACCCTTAAATCTTAACGTTGCGCGAATTATATTTCACCAAGATGACAGTAATGTTACAAACGTCATAATTCAGTGTAATAAAGCAAGCTTTTCAGGAACGAAGTTTAAAGTTAAAAAATGACCAATTTACGACAATTGTAAGCGCTTTTAAAAGTCCTAAATTAACAAGCTAACAAACTGTTATATCTAATTTTTTATAACTATATGGAAAAAATTGGACAAACAATAAAACAGCATCAATACTCAAGAAGACTTATTTTTTCAACAATAAGAATCATTTTTAACCAACGCCTCCTTCCTTTTATTGCATTTTTCAGAGGCATTTTTATAGAGATTTAAGTATGAAGCAGTTAGTAATTACTATTTTGGGGCCAGATAAACCCGGCCTAGTTGAAGACCTTTCAGCCACAATTCTAAGCCACCACGGCAACTGGTTAAGCAGTAATTTAAGCCACCTTGCAGGGCATTTTGCAGGGATCATTGAAGCAGCAGTACCTGAAGAACACTTACAAGAATTACAAGATGCGTTACATAGCCTGCCGCATTTAGAGGTTAGAATCGAACGCGGCACCGAGACGCTGCCTGAAGAAAAATCTGAGCAAATTAATTTTGTTATCACTGGCAATGATAGACCAGGCATTGTACAAGAGCTAGCCAGCGTTATTCGTCATAAAGGGGCGAATATCACTCACCTCAATTCAAAACAACAAAGTGCACCTAACTGGGGTGTGCCTATTTTTAGTGCTGTTGCCACCGTTGCTTTACCGATTGGTATGAACAAAGACGAAGTAATTAGCGCACTTGAGTCTATCACTACAGACCTAATTGTTGATATTGAGGACGCGTAACACACAAGTTTATAGGGATATTTTGAACTTTAAAAAAGCGGCATGCATGTCACAAAACTGACATGTATGTCATAAAAGTGATAAGTACGTCACATAAACGTCATCTGCATCCTCTATATTCTAACTAGCTATAAACGTTGGAAAACCAGATGAACGCATCACATTCTTCTTCTCAAGCCATCAATTACTTTGCCAAAGAGCTAAGTTGGCTGTCATTTAATGAACGCGTGCTGCAAGAAGCCAAAGATAAATCGAACCCGATTATTGAGCGCATGCGCTTTTTGGGTATTTACTCAAACAACATGGATGAGTTTTTCCGTGTCCGTGTTGCCGATGTAAAACGCCGAATTTTACTTAATAAAATTCCTGATGCGAACTTTGATGAAGATGAGATCCTACTCCATCAAATCCAGAGTAAAGTGCTCCAGCTTGGCAAAAAATTTAATCAAATTCATAAAGATATTTTGAATGATTTAAACGAGCATAATATTCACGTAGAGCTACCAGAGAAGTTATCTGAATTTCATTTAACCTGGCTGAAAAAGTTTTTCCACGACAATGTACTGCAACACATTTTGCCGATTTTGCTCTCTGAAAAGAAAGACTACTCAGATCAAATTAACGACACCATGACTTATTTGTTTGTCGAGATGACCAATCAAAAAAGTCATTATGCCATGATGGAGGTGCCTACTGACCGCGTCTCACGCTTTGTTATTTTGCCGCCTGAGAAAACACGTCGCCACAAAACCATTGTGATGCTTGATGACATCATTGCCTACTTTATTCGCGATGTATTTAGCAGCTTTTTTAGCTTTGATGATATTCAATGTTATGCCATCAAACTGACCCGCGATGCCGAGTACAATTTAGATGATGAACTCGAAGAAGGTTTACTCGATAAAATGTCGAAAGGCCTAAAACAACGTATTTCTGCTGAGCCTGTGCGCCTTGTTTATGACGAGAGCATGCCTGATGAAATGCTTAAAGTGATGAAAAAGCGCCTTAACATAAGCCAACATGATGCACTGATCCCCGGCGGTCGTTATCGTAACTTCCGCGATTTTATTGCGTTTCCAAATGTTGGTCGTCAGTATTTAGAAAACAAACCACTGCCTGCATTACAAAGCACAGCCTTTAACAATCACTCAAGTGTGTTTGATGCTATCTCTGAGCAAGATGTGTTGCTGTATTACCCTTATCACACCTTTAACCATTTACTTGAGTTTGTGCGCCAAGCTGCGTTTGACCCAGATGTAACCCAAATAAAGGTCAATATTTATCGCGTTGCAAGTCAATCTCGCCTTGTTTCTACACTAATTAATGCGGCAAAAAATGGTAAGCATGTAACCGTAATGGTTGAGCTGAAAGCGCGCTTTGATGAACAGAACAACATTGAATGGGCAAAAACCTTGAGTAACGCTGGGGTTAAAGTGATTTTTGGTATTCCTGCGCTGAAAGTGCACAGTAAGCTATGCGTTATTCACCGTAAAGAAAAGAATAACATCGTGAAGTATGCCCATATAGGCACGGGTAACTTCCATGAAAAAACCGCCAAAATCTACACGGACTTTAGCTTATTCACCAAGCATGAAGGCATTAGTGAAGAGTGCGATAGCGTGTTTAAGTTTATCGAAAGTAGTTACCGACCATTTCAATTTGACCATTTAATGATTTCGCCAGTTAACGCACGACAAACTATTATGTCGCTAATTGATGCCGAAATTACCAATGTAGAGCACGGAAAAGCTGGCCGAATTACACTAAAAATAAACAACCTAGTTGATAAAGAGCTGGTTGATCATCTTTATTTTGCTGCAAGACGCGGCGTAAAAATTCGCATTATTGTGCGTGGTATGTGCTCGCTAGTGCCCTCTGCCGTGAACGATAATATTCGTATTATTAGTATCGTTGACCGTTTTTTAGAGCACCCTCGGGTGATGGTGTTTCATAATAATGGTGACGAAAAAGTGTATATTTCATCGGCAGACTGGATGACCCGAAATCTTGATCACCGCGTTGAAGTAGCCACTCCGATTTATAATGAAAAATTAAAACAGCTGATTATTGATATCCTTGAGCTACAGTTTAAAGATAGATCAAAAGCACGCATAATCGATAGCGAACAAAAAAACAGCTATGTGCGCCGTGGCAATCGTAAAAAAATTCGCTCGCAAATTGCCATTTATGACCACCTTAAGAAATGGGAAAGTAACTACAATAATGAATGATTATCCCTCAATTGCTGCCGTTGATTTAGGCTCAAACAGTTTTCATTTAGTGGTGGCAAGAGAGGTCGATGGCTCTTTGCAAATCTTACACAAAGAAAAACAGCGCGTTTATTTAGCTGACGGTTTAGATGATAAAAATCATTTAAGCCAAGAAGCTATTGAGCGCGCACTAGCCATTCTCAAACAATTTGCCATTACCTTGCAGGACTTTCCCCTTGAGAATGTCAAAGTGGCCGCCACGTACACATTGCGCCGCGCGAAAAACATTCATTCATTCTTAACGCAAGCAAGTAAAGTGTTTCCTTACCCAATCGAAGTAATATCAGGGCAAGAAGAAGCACGTTTAATTTACCAAGGTGTTGCCCATTATATTCATCACGATGAAAACCGCTTAGTCATTGATATCGGCGGCGGCAGTACTGAACTCATCATTGGTAAACACTTTAAACACAAACTACTCGCTAGCCGCAACATGGGCTGTGTCAGCTATACCAAGCAGTTTTTTGCAGATGGACAAATCACAGCTAAGCGCTTTGCCAAAGCCGAAGTTCGCGCAGAGCAAGAACTCGAAGTGATCTTTGCAAATTACCTATCAGCTGGCTGGCAATCAGTGGTGGGAACATCAGGCACGATTAAATCTATCCTTGCCATGATCAATGCAAACGATGCAGAGCAAGAGCTAATTACTTTAGAGCGATTATTAGAATTAAAAACCCAGTTTATTGCTGCAAAACAAATACAAGCGCTGCAAATTGAAGGTCTTACGCCTGAGCGGCAAGTGAGTATTTGTGGTGGTTTAGCTATTTTAATTGCCATATTTAGACTGTTTAACATCGAAGCGATGCAATATAGCGACTTTTCACTGCGTGAAGGCCTGCTTCATGAAATGCAGCAAAAACTCGCCCATAAGGATATTCGCACAAATACCATAGCGAACCTATCTGAGCGCAATGCCATAGATAAAGAGCATGCTAATCGCGTCTCAACAACCGCAAAGTGGCTATTCGAACAAGTAAGAGAAACATGGCACCTGACTGACTCTGATCACATAAATTTACTGGATTGGGCTGCACAGCTGCATGAAATTGGTTTAGGGGTTAATTCTTCGGGGTTACATAAACACAGTGCCTATATCGTGGCGAACAGCCAATTACCTGGCTTTACACAGCAACAACAAACACTTCTTAGCTGTATGATCCGTTTTTATCGTAAAAAGATCCGTTTAGAAGATTTTCCAGCACTGCATACCATGCAGCATTATGAAATATTACAGCTCATTGTGATTTTGCGTTTAGCAGTACTGCTAAATCAAAAGCGCATTACTGACCAAGGCTTTAAGCTTGAGGTAACAGCCAAGCAAAATAGTATGTTCTTAAAGTTTCACAATAAGTGGCTTAAAGAACATACCTTGCTTTTAGCTGACTTACAGCAAGAGCAAAAATACCTTAAAAAAGTCGGCTTCTTACTCGATTTTCATTAAGCTGATTAATATATACCCAAACCACCTCAAGATGTGAGTTTCAGTTGGAATTAAAAGCGATTTAGGCAAGGCATTGATTGCAAGTAATAGTGGTTCTATTGTTAAGATCAATAACGCAGTATAAATCGCTTTTAAACCAACCCGTTGGGCGCTTCACAGGCACTTACTCTCATCGTTGTTACTTCTTAAAAGGGACTGCCATTCTTACAAAGTAACGCCTTGATATTAAGCACCTGTGAAACGCTGAATTCTGCATCTTGAGGTGGTTTGGGTATACTACATATCCATATGGCGGTTTGAGCTTTGCATCATTTGCTTAAGGCCTTGATGTTCAAGTTCTAGCAAACGTTCGAGCTTTTCTTTGGTATCTGCCGTTTCGGCGCGTGACACCAAGTACTCATATAAGTCGATTACTTTTTGGTGTTGCGTGGTTAAGTAAACCTGAATCGCCTTTTCATCAATGCGCTGATCAGTGCTGATATCGTTAAAAGTAATTAGCTCTGGGTTTTCAGAAAAATACTCATAGCAATACGTATCGAGTGTGTTTACTTCGGTAATCGCTTTAAAACCAACGAGATCTTCTGCCAGCTTCTTCTCATATTGCAGATAATAGTCCACCAGCATTTGATTGTGCTCGTCCAGTAAGTCTTTAACACTGTGGAAATTGGCTGCCATTTGAGTATGAAATAACACGGTCCAATCATAAACTTGTTGTATTGTTTTAACTTGCATGTGCATTCCTTATCAAAATCAATTTAATATGACTTTGCATAAATCACACCAGCAACAAACAACCCAATTATCAACAAGTTAAAAATAAAATGTGTAACTTGCAGCAATTAAAAGCGCACAAGTTACACACTGACTGTAAAATTTATAGGTCGCGTTTACGCCATATAAAATAAAGCGCAGGTAACACAAGTAGCGTTAAAACTATGGCACTGAGCATCCCGCCGACCATAGGCGCGGCTATTCGGCTCATCACTTCACTACCGGTTCCAGTGCCATAAAGCACCGGCAGTAACCCAATGATAATAGTGGCAACTGTCATCATTACAGGCCTAACCCGAAGGCCTGCACCATTGATCATTGCTTGGCGCAGCTCTGTAACCGTGAACTGTGCTGATTGCGCTTTAGCATCTTGATAAGCTTGGTTGAGATAAACCAGCATGATCACGCCAATTTCCACAGCAACCCCAGCCAGGGCAATAAAACCAACCCCAACAGCAACCGAGAAGTTAAAGCCTTCAAGGTACATCAGCCAAATACCGCCTATCATCGCAAGCGGTAAGGTCAGCATAATCATTGCCACCTCAATAAAGCTTCTAAAATTGAGGTATAACAGCACCACAATAATTGCCAAGGTGAGTGGCAATACGTAACTGAGTTTAGCTTTTGCGCGCTCCATATATTCATATTGCCCCGCCCACGTAATTGAGTAACCAGCAGGTAGCTCGAGCTGCTCATGCAGCGCTTGTTGCGCACGCTCAACATAACTGCCAATATCACTGCCTTCAATGTCGATTAAGCTCCAGCCATTAATGCGGGCATTTTCACTTTTAATACCCGGCGGGCCATCTTCGATAAAGACATGAGCTACATCGGCCAATGCGATACGCTGTCCGTTTGGTGTCACTATCGGTAACAACTTAAGCTCTTCTGGCGAGTCGCGATAATCTTGTGGATAACGTAAGTTAACCGGGTAACGCTCTTGCCCTTCAACGGTTTCGGTCACATTCATACCACCGATAGCAGTAGCAACAACCTGTTGCACATCAGCAATGTTTAAACCGTACCGTGCTGCTTTTTCACGGTTGATATCAACTTTGATGTAGCGACCGCCGGCAACGCGCTCAGAATAAACCGAAGCCGTGCCCGGTAAATCTTTTAAGATGACTTCAATTTGCTCACCGATTTTTTGAATTTCGCTCAGCTTTGGCCCTGCTACTTTGATCCCCACAGGCGTTTTAATCCCAGTGGCAAGCATGTCGATTCGTGTTTTGATTGGCATAACCCACGCATTGGTAAGCCCTGGGAACTTAACCAGATTATCGAGCTCTTTTTTCAGTTTCTCGGTTGTCATACCCTCGCGCCACTGTGACTTTGGCTTTAACTGAATAAAGGTTTCGATCATGGTAAGCGGCGCAGGATCTGTGGCAGTATCCGCTCGACCTACCTTACCAAACACCGACTCAACCTCTGGCACACTGGCAATTAGCTTATCGGTCTGCTGTAAGATTTCACGGGCCTTACCAATTGAAATACCTGGGTAAGTCGTTGGCATATACATTAAGTCGCCCTCATCAAGAGGAGGAATAAACTCACTACCAATTTTATTAACCGGGTAAAAGCCAATAGCAGCCAACACTAATGCCAGTACCAATGTTGTTTTCGGCGCTTTTAATACTGCATTTAACAAGGGTTTATAGGCTGCCACCAATAAGCGGTTTACTGGGTTTTTCTTCTCCGAAATAACCTTACCGCGAATAAAGTAGCCCATTAATACTGGCACCAGTGTAATCGCTAAACCAGCCGAGGCCGCCATTGCATAGGTTTTTGTATAAGCCAGAGGCGAGAACATACGTCCTTCTTGAGCTTCAAGAATAAACACTGGCATAAAGCTGACGGTAATTATTAATAAACTAAAGAATAACGCGGGCCCGACTTCTGCGGCTGAGTCCATCACCACTTGCCAGCGGTTCTCATCGGTCAGAGGGGTTTTCTCCATATGCTTGTGCATATTTTCTATCATCACGATAGCACCATCTGTCATTGCACCAATAGCAATCGCTATGCCGCCAAGCGACATGATGTTGGCGTTTATACCTTGCCAATACATCACCACAAAAGCCGTTAAAATACCCATTGGCAACGTGATAATGGCTACGATCGATGAGCGTATATGGAATAAAAACACCACACACACTAAGGCCACGACGATTAACTCTTCAATTAACTTTGAACTTAAGTTATCAAGTGCTTGGGTAATAAGGTTTGAACGGTCGTACACTGGAATGATTTCGACGCCCTCTGGCAGGCCTTTTTTGAGCGACTCTAGCTTTTCTTTTACGAGTTTAATGGTTGCTTCGGCGTTTTCTCCAAAGCGCATCACTACCACACCACCAGTTACTTCGCCTTCGCCGTTTAATTCAGCAATTCCACGGCGCATTTGTGGCCCAAGTTTTATATCGGCCACATCGCGTAATTGCAGTGGCGTACCATTGGCATTAGTACCCAGCGGAATGGCTTCTAAATCTGCGACACTTTTGATGTAACCTGTGCTCGATACCATGTATTCGGCTTCTGCCATTTCGACCACTGAGGCACCACGCTCTTGGTTACCTTGCTTAATTGCTGTTTGAATTAAACTTAGCGGAATACCATAAGCACGCAATTTATCCGGGTCGACATTCACCTGATACTGCTTAACCATACCACCAACAGACGCTACCTCTGATACGCCCGGCACCGTTTGCAGCTCAAACTTTAAAAACCAATCTTGCAGGCTTCGTAGCTGACTAATATCGTGCTTACCGGTTTTATCCACCAGCGCATACAGGTAAATCCAACCCACCCCTGTTGCATCAGGGCCAAGTTCAGGCCTTGCTGAATCCGGTAAGCGAGCACTTACTTGACTCAAATATTCTTGTACTCGACTACGGGCCCAGTAAAGGTCGGTGTCTTCATTAAAAATAACGTATACATAAGAATCACCAAAAAACGAAAAGCCCCTTACCGTTTCAGCACCCGGCACCGACAACATGGCTGTGGTGATAGGAAACGTTACTTGGTCTTGCACCACTTGAGGCGCTTGTCCTGGATAAGATGTTTTTACAATAACCTGTATATCAGATAAGTCAGGTAAGGCATCAACTGGGGTATTCTTTAAAGAAAAAACCCCAAAGCCTGCCAATATTAAAGACAGCAGTAATACAAAGAAGCGATTACCGACTGACCAACGGATCACGGCAGCTATCATTGCATTTCTCCTTGCATAGAGTGGCTCATGGTCATGATGTCAAAAATCACAAACTCACCGTCCACCAATTTAAAGGTAAAATGCACTTCATCATCGCTTTGCAAACTAGACATATCGATGCGCGGCGAGAAATGAAATTCCATAGTTGCAGCCCCGCGGCCCCACTTAGGGATGGCCTCACGACTGATCACAGCCGTTCTGGCTTCACGGTCAATGCTGTTGATCACGCCATTTACCATTGCGCTATCGCTATCAGGTTCTTGCATACGCATAAAGTCAGAACTCTTACTTGATTCGGAATCTATTAAGAACTGCGCTGAAACCACAACGTTATCGTCTTTCAATAAGCCTGATAAAATTTCGACATCATGATTATCACTACGGCCTAGCGTCACAGCGACTGATTTAAAGCGCCCTTCACCTAAATCAATCACGACACGGTCTTGGCTACCGGTGCGGATCACCGCTTCTTTAGCTATCACTAATTGCGGCTCAGTTGGCTTAGTAGTAATGCTCACTTCAGCAAACATATTCGGTTTTAATAAGCCATCTTGGTTAGCAAAGCGTAAACGCACGCGCAGGGTACGGTTTTTCTCATCAAGGGTTGGGTAAATATAATCGACCTTGCCTTGCCAGCGTTTGCCCGGTAAGTAATCTAAGCTCATGGTAACAGGCAAGCCTTTATGGATAAGCCCTGCTTGGCGCTCAAAAACTTCAGCCTCAACCCACACTTCTTCTAGGTGGGCAATACTCATCATGGTTGTGCCCGGTTTCACAAAGAAGCCTTCGCGGATATTTAGCTCATCCAATACGCCACTTTGCTTGGCATAAAAGGTAATGTTTTGCCTAACCTTTTGGCGTTGCTCTAATCGCGCAATAAAATCGTCAGAAACATTCAGTGAGGCTAAGCGTGCTTTTGCCGCACGTATAAGCACTGCATTGTTACGTTTAAGGGCAAGCAGTAGCTCTTCTTGCGCATTCACTAGCTGTGGAGAATACAAGGTATAAAGTGGCTCGCCTTGCTTAACTTGGTCACCAGCGGCTTTTACATATAAGGTTTCTATCCAACCTTCGACACGAGGGTGAATATGCACGAGTTGGTCTTGGTCGTATTGCACATAACCAACCGTATCAACCGTCGTTTGTAATGATTTAAAGCGTACGGGCGCTGTTCTTACTCCTAAGTTATTAACGACTGCTGGTGAGATCCTCACCGTACCCGGGCTATCTTCAGCGCTACTTTGCTCTTCATAAACGGGCACTAATTCCATACCCATTGGTGATAACCCCGGTTCATCACGGCGGTAATTGCTGTCCATAGGCGCCACCCAATATAGCGGCTTTTTCTCAGCGCTTGGCATTTGTTCATGCTCTGGCTCAGCCAATTTATTTACAGCCGTTGCCAATGCTGCACCTACCGCCAAAGCGATAACTAATTTCACTGTGTTATTCATTGCTAGCTCCTTGGCTTTGTGCTGCATTTATTTGGTTATCTTTTGCTGCTGCGTAATAATTAAGGCGAGCGAGGGTTATTTGTTTATCAATTTCGATGTTTAATGCATCAATTTTCGCGTTAAGTTCGCTAATGCGAGCACGCATCACTTCTGAAAAGTCACCATCATCATTGGTGTAAGCATTTAACGTCGCCTCCGCTTGCTCTGCCATTTGCGGTAATAGCTGCTGTTGATACAGCGCTTTGCGCTGAGCAAGTCGGCTTAATTGGCTAAGCTCTTTAAAATACTGACCTTGCAGTTTTTGCAGGGTAATAAGCTTGTTGGTTTTTACCGCCTCGGCATTAGCTATTGCGGCATTAACTTGTTGATCTTGGCGGTTATCAGTAAACAGCGGTAAATCAACACTCACCCCAATAGAGAATAAGTCAGCGCGAGAGTCACCCATCGGGGTATCATCACGATAGCCATAACCAAGGTTCATACCAAATTGCGGCTTATATGCTTCTTTCGCCACTTGCACTTGAGTGTTTTTAGCACGCATAGCATGATCAATAGCGATAATTGCCGGGTGACTCATCAGCACTTCAGTCACCCCCGATGGTGCAAGCTCTTGATAAGCCATAACTGCGGTCACCTTGGTGTTTTCATCGCTCACTGCACCGATTAGCATTTCAATAGGTAGCCATTGAGCTAGTCGCTTTTTGGCACTATCAAACTGTTGCTCTAACATCACCAGCTTATCTTCAAGCCGAGTCAGCTCTAGCTGAGCGCGAATAATATCCTGCTGGCGAGTCGCACCAAGTGTATTGGCATAGCTTGCTTCTGTAATATCAATAAGCTGATTAAATAAGGCTTTATCTTGGTTGATCAGTTGAATGCTTTTTTGTGCGCGATAAGCATTTAGCCATGCTTCGCTAACAATGGCTTTAACCTGTGCTTGGCGGTCAGCTCTAAGCCAAGGATATTGCTCAGCCGATTGTTTTAAAGCTTGTTGCTGTAAGGCAAGACTATCACCTCGGCTAAATTGCTGAGACAAGCCCACTTTGAATTGCGTCATACCCTCTTGGTCAAAGGCAAAGCCATCGGTTGGTAAGTTCATAAGTCCAACAGTTAACACTGGATCTGGCAAGGTACCGGCGGCAATGCTTTGTGCTTCTATCGCCTGTTGCTGGTATTTATTTGCCTGTAACCAAGGCTCGTGAGTCAATGCATAATCAATCACCTGATTGAGTGCCAACGGCTCTGCTTTCACTAAACTTGAGGTTATCAATACTGCGCCTAGAGAAAGCGCCTTAATCAATTTGCTGTGAATCATCACATGCTCCAAAAATCTTAAAAATGGTTAAAAAACAATAGATTTTGGTTGCAGAATGAGGTGTATTTCAGCGTTTTACTGAATTTTAGACAGACCTATCCTGCTTAAGCAGTAATAGGTGGACGATATAAAGAACTGACGCGGAAACTCAGCTGGCTGGCGCCTAACACTGTGACTTTTTCTGATTGCTTAATTGATTTAACAACTAAATCATTTAACGGCAGGAGTGAGTGAGCTGTACAGGCATTGAACGGACACGCACAATCGCTGTTATCCATTGCATCTTCATGGCAACAATCCATATCACTCATGTCGCTGTCAGCATTCATATTAGCATGATGGTCCATTTGCATGCTGGCATGTGGCATATCACATACCATAGCAACAGACGCAACTGACTGACCCACAAACGTGAGCAGCATCATAGCTATCAATAAGTAGCTTGAAAGTCGCGTCATCATCATACCTTAAACATTATTTGCCCAAATTGTAGCCCGAAATTTACGCGCTCGACAAGGGTTTATCTATTTTTATGCTACTGCTGGCAGCAATAGCAAATAGGCAATAACCAGTAAAATACCAAAACCCATCACCTAATTCGGCATGCATTTTAATCAGCTCGCCCATTTGCCCATCGGCATTACCTGCTAAATAGGCCACGATCAATGCAATCACAAACACATCAACCATGCTCCATTTACTTAGGCCTTGTATGAGTTGACCGAGCAAATGCTTAAATCTATTCACAGGTAAAAAACAGTAAAGCAATTGCATCAGGAGTTTTAAAGTGGGAATGACAATTGAGAACACTGCAACAAGCGCGGCAACAAGGTAGTTTTTGTTATTAGCAAGCTCATTTACGGTGCCCCAAATGCTGCGTGTTTTTTTATAGGCATCAATTTCACCTTCGAGCTTATCAAGCCCCAACATGCTTGATGCCATCATTAACACGCTACGAGTATTGCGATCGCCTTCATCGGCAATCATTTCAATACCTGTTTTGGCAAGCTTAGATTTATCGATTTTTCCTTCTAGGGTGAGCACAGGCTGGGTTACACCGGGAATTAGTAACGCCAAGGCAATTAAAATAGCCAGTACCGGAAAAACAACACGCATTAGTTACAAACCTTTTAAATACTCAGAGCTCGCATCATAACGAACTCCGCGGGTTTAGTCTGTAACCGATGATAAGCTTTCAAACACTTCATCGGCATAAGCACGAGCATCATACATAGCTTGAAAAACCACATCCATTTTTGACGCAGGACGGATCATCATTAGTAGCTCATGGGCTGTGTGCCACTGCTCTTCTTCCATTGCTTTAACAAGCTGTAAGCTCGCACCTTGCATGCCATTAAAGTTTAATAGTGCGCTCGAAAGCTCACTACCCAACGAAAACTCTTTGGCAATGATATCAAGCTCCATATCTAAAATTGCATCTAAAACAGAGAGTAAGCCAACTAAATAGCCTTGCTCAGCTAGGTCTTTACCGCCTGGTTCAAGCATCAGCGCAATAAATTTAGCTCTTGTTAAGCCAAGTTTGGTCAGCTCTTGCGGTTTATCATTGCCTAATTCGCTGAGCGCTAATACTCGCACAAATTGTCTAATCGCATCTTCACCGAGATAAATAACCGCTTGCGAAATCGAACGAATTGTCTGCTGACCACTGCTTGTACGTGCATTTACTAATTTTAAAATACGTGCAGTAAGGCCAATATCTTTAGCAACCCGTTGTTGAATTGCATCAAAATTTAAATCTGTTTGCGCTGTACAGTTAAGTAATTCAAGCACGGCAACTTTTGATGGTTCAACATTACCAAAACTTAAAAGCTCTGGCTTGGCAAAAAAGTAGCCCTGAAACAGGTCACAACCAGCCGCTTTTAGCTGCTTAAAGTCTTCATAAGTTTCAATGCGTTCCACTATGATGGTGGTTTCAGGAAAGCTGCGTTTGAGCTTTTTGATCATCATGTTGGTTTTGATAATCGGCTGTGTGACTTCAAGCTTTATAAAATCCATCAAAGGCAAAATATCTTGCCATTTATCTGTGCCATCGTAATCATCAAGCGCGAACAAGTAACCCTCTTGTTTTAATTGCTTAACACGGTTCACTACTTTTGGAATACTGGTAGCCCGCTCGACTATTTCGATAACCGCACTGCGTGGTTGCAGCAACTTAGGGAAATCATCCAAAATAGCGTCGGTCGATAGGTTGATAAATGCAGGTTGAAAACCCGTTAGCTTTTCGAGTCCCATCAACATTAACGCGTTAAAAAACAGCCGTCCTGTAGCTTGGCCATCACTGGTACCTACCGGAAAGACATTATCGCTCGATTCTCTATACAATAATTCGTAAGCATACAAACTTTTATCAGCATTAAATATTGGCTGCCGGGCTATATACTGAGTCATGCTCTGACTTTTGTTACCTTCCATACTTAATTCTGACATTCAACTTCTCACTTAGATGTGGCTAACTCCACATTACTATTGTTATTAGTATAGTGAAAGATGTTTGCCTTGCTAAAAAACAAAAACCCAACCAAACTAGGTACATGAAAACGAATTCAATCAGACCATTGCGCTTCTCTCACTCGATTTTCTTAACTTTACTCTTTATTACTCACGTAGTTTTGGCTGAGCAGCAACCTGTACTGAAGTACAATGTAACCGGCTCTGGGAACTACTATCCTTACTATATTGATGATAAAAGCAACCCAGGGATCCTCCCCGAATTGATCAAGCAAGTTATGCTGCTTGCTGATATTCAAGTGCAGCATGTCGAGCTTCCTGCAAAACGAACCGTTAAATACCTTCACCAAGGACATATCGATTTTGATGTCATAAGCCCCGAATGGCTGAGCCAGGCAGAAAAACAAAATCCACAGTTTAGTTACTCAGACACCCTGTTTGCCGTTGAAGAGTATCTAGTGAGCTTAAAAAGCTCTGTGGCTCAATGGCAGCAACTCAACAGTATTCGTAATCAACCCGTAGGGACTGTTTTAGGTTATTACTATTATGACGATAACCGCTTTAAACGGGTTGATTTTCACTCTGAACAACAACTCATTCAGGCGTTAAAAATGCAACGAATTGAGGTCGTCATAATTGATAAACTGCCAGCATTATATTGGGCTGAGCAATTTGATGCAGATATCAGCTTTGGTGCATTACATTCGCTAGGTAATCTAAAAATTCGCCTGCGCAGTGAGCATCAATCATTGTTACCAAAAATAAATACAGCAATCAAAGAACTTAAAAATTCTGGCCGCTTAGATGCCATAATCAATAAATACACAAAAAGCATACCCCTACAATAATTAGGGATATTCCGCTTTGGACCTGCTTTTGCTATAATGCGCGCTGTTTTTCTTACCTTGTTAACTAAAAGAGCCTCCTATGAGCATTGAACAAGCCCTAATCGAACGCAGTAATAACCAATGTGAACTTTGCACTAATACAGATAATCTATCTGTTTACGAAGTGCCACCTGTTACAGAGGCTCATTCTGATAAATGCATTTACGTTTGCCAAACCTGTAAAGATCAAATTGAAAATAATGCTGATTTAACTGCAAACCACTGGCATTGCTTGAACGACAGCATGTGGAGCCAAACACCGGCTGTACAAGTTGTGGCTTATCGCATGTTGAAGCGTTTAGCTGCTGATAACGGTTGGGCACAAGATGCACTCGATATGATTTATCTTGAAGAAGACACACTAAAGTGGGCGCAAACAGCCCTAGCTGAAGATGACGATATTAAACACATCGACAGTAATGGTGTTGTGCTACAAGCAGGTGACACTGTGACACTTATTAAAGATCTTGATGTGAAAGGTAGCAGCCTTGTTGCTAAGCGCGGCACCGCAGTTAGAAACATTGGCTTAACGAGCAACCCTGAACACATTGAAGGCCGTGTTGAAGGGCAACGCATTGTTATTCTTACCAAATACGTGAAAAAGTAACGATTACTTTAATTCGCTTTATTTCTCTTAAGCGATTCGTTATTAAGAAAATGGGCCTAGTGCCCATTTTTTGTTAATTAAGCTATGATTAAGTCAGCGAACTTTATGCTAACTCAATAACAAAGACGCATAACCCTAAAACGCAAGGAAACAATCATGGCTTCGGATACCATCTCATCTTTCAAACGCGCTTCTCTATGCAGTTTAATGATCTTAGGGAGCAGCTTAGTATTAACAGGTTGTGGTGAAGACTCTGCCGCACCACAGGCTGAGCAATCAACAATGAAAACCCTTAATACACAGGTTACTTATTTAGATCGCAGCATGCTGCCACCAGGTTCAGTATTAAAAGTACAACTTGCTGATGTATCAAAAATGGATGCCAAAGCTGACGTTATCAGCGAACAAGAAATTGAATTAAATGGCGCGCCGCCATATAACGTGGCACTTGAATATGACGAAAGTAAAATTGCTGACCGTCACCGCTATGGTGTGAGTGCACGCATTGAGAATCAAGGTAAATTACTTTACATCAGCACCACTCACAATAATCCATTTGCTGAAGATGTGACGGGTGATGTGTATAAGGTGACTGTGACTAAAGTATCAGCGAAAAAACCAGACGTTACTTTGACTAATACGTATTGGAAAGCCGTTACCATCAGCGGAGAAGCAATCACCGTTGAAAATAAAGAACCTTTCGTGCAGTTTAAAGACGATGGTTCAACCAATGGTTATTTAGGGTGTAATAACTTCTCAGGTAGTTACGAGGTTAACGAGCAGACGCTTACATTCAACCCATTAGCAAGCACCAAAAAAATGTGTGTATCACAAATGGATATTGAAGCAGCCATGTCTGCAGCACTTGCAGCAACGGCTAAGTACTCTATCAATGGGGAACAGTTAACCTTGTTAGATGATAGTAATGAGCCGCTTGCAACCTTCGCAGCAACTTACATGAATTAACAACAGTTAAATCAAAAACGCCCAGCAAATGCTGGGCGTTTTTGTATTGAAAAAATTATTCTTCAACTAGTTGTTCGCTGCGATAAAAACCACTGCTATCGCTTAGTAATGAAACAAGCTCAGGTAATACCGCATCCATTGTTTGCTTTAATTTCCATGGCGGGTTGATCACTATCATACCCGATGCTGTCATACCATGAACATCGGTATCGGCCTCTGTTGCGAGTTCAAACAGCTGAATGTTACGCATACCCGAAGCGATTAAACCCGCTTCCATACGGTCAATTCGTTCGCGGTCTACAACCGGATACCAAATCATGTATGTTCCAGTTGCAAAGCGTTTATGTGCTTTAACAAGGGTATTAACGACCGTGTCGTAATCGTTTTTAATTTCGTATGGAGGGTCAATAAGCACACAAGCCCGGCGTGATGCTGGTGGTAATAAACCAACTAAGCCTTGAAAGCCATTTTCACCACGGACGCGAATAGATCGCTTACCTTTCATGTTGTCTTGCAGTAACTGTAAGTCACGTGGATGCAATTCAAAGAACCACCCGTTATCTTGGCGACGTAAAAAGTGCTCTGCAATTTTTGGCGAACCAGGGTAAAAATCTAAATTACCATGTGAGTTAAATGATTTTATCAGCTCAATATACTCATTAAGTGCATCATGCTCACTGTTGTGCTGCCAAAGCTTAGCAATCCCATCTAAATACTCTTGTGTTTTTTGTGCATCACTGCCTGCAAGTTCAAAAAAGCCAGCACCTGAGTGGGTGTCCACATAATCAAGCGGTTTATCTTTAATTGTTTGGTATTTAAGAACTTCAGCTAGAACAAGATGTTTTAGCACATCAGCAGGGTTGCCTGCATGAAAAGAGTGTCGATAACTAAGCATATTTATAAGTCGCCAAATGCAAAACTGCATTAAAAATGAATGGCCATATTGTACATGATAAACAGAAAATGATCCTAGGATCTGGCGCTTTCGTGAATCAAAAATGAATAAAAAAGCCACTACGCTGAATTACACCTTAATAATAAATAAAAATCCCCTAAAAAGGCCGTAAATGCTGGCATATCAAGACACTTTCCTTTACATTTGCATGACAATAATCACAGTTTTATGAGCGCATTTATGAATAACGAAACCCTTTCCCAACTCGAACAACTGATCGACAAATTAATCCTTCGCAACAGCGAACTTGAAAGTGAAGTTAAAAGCCTGCAAGAACAAACCGCTAAGCTTTTAGATGAGAACGAAACTCTGCAACTGGAAGTACTAGAAAACGAAGAGAAACAAAAAGATACAAGCAGCACATTGACTGGCCTGCTTGAGAAATTGCAAAGCGTTCAACAGGCTAGCTAATGAGCAGCCCACAAAGTCAGCGGGTCACCGTAGAGCTACTAGGTAAAGAGCATGAGTTCTCTTGCCCACCAGGGCAAGAGCATGCCCTAGTTGCTGCTGCACAAAATTTGAATGACTTAGTGGAGCAAATGAAACAACGCTCATCGGTTCGCAATGACCAAAAAGCATTGCTAATGGCAGCATTACATCTAAGTCATGAATTGCTTGAAGTTAAATCGCAACAAGCAGAACAAGAGCAACAACATGACAGCTTAATAGATAAGCTCAGCCAACACCTTAGTATTTAGAAAAAAGCGCATCTGGCGCTTTTTTTGTTTACAATCAACTGCACTGACACCTATTCGAGCTAAACACCATGCGATTTTGTGCTTTTTTGTTCTGTTTATTTCTAAGCTATAGCGCCCAAGCAAGCGTTAGCTGGCATAGCATCACGCCTGAAATCCAATTTCTACAACAACAAAATAAACTGCGTTTTTACGATTCGAATCAAGTGCTGATAGAGGGTAAAGAATGTGCCTTAATGTTTGATGCCAGTGGTAACTTTGCCGAGGTAGAAAAGCTCGCTGAGCAGCTAAAAGAACGCTTAAAAACACCATTATGTTATTTAGTGGCGAGTCATTATCATGATGATCATCTGCTAGGCTTGGCCGTTTTACAAGCTGAGTTCCCTGAAGCTAAACTCATTGTACATCAGCAAGTAGCGACTGAGTTTTCAGCAATGCAGCAAGCATTGACAGATAAATTAGATGGCTATGAAAAAAGCATTGAGCTCAGCTATCAACGGCTTGCCAATCAACCTGAAAATCAACAAGCTATTTGGCGCGACAAACTTGAACTTGCAAAAAAGCGCTTATTTCGCTGGCGAGAGCTCACCTTAAACCCGCCAGCTATTAGCATTACTGAGTCAACACAGCTAAACCTTGGTAACTACCCCGTCGTTATTACACCTTACCAAGCGCATACTAAGGGCGATCTCACTTTAAGGGCAGATCAAGGTCGCGTGCTGTTAGGCGGCGATATAGTCGACAGCTTACCTTACCCTGGGCATGGTACATTCACGCGCTGGATAACCGCACTGCAAGATATTCAGAAAAATACCACACTGACAACTATTTTACCGGGTCACGGCAAGCCGCTGACACCTGCTGAACTTGCGCTCCCTTTAAAGTTTTTGAAAACCATTAAAGAGCTGACAAATTCCTCGCCGGATAAACCAGTGAGTGAATTAATTCCACTTTTTCCTTCAGACGTTAAACAGCAATACCAACTTGATGAAGTGGGCGAAAGAGCGTTTTCTATGTTTCTAGAAGCTGGACTTAAACAGAGCAAATTGTCAAAATAGGGCTAAAATAGTAAAAGGATTTTATTATATGGCTCAAGTAAGTTTGAAATATTTACTTTTGCTGAGCTTGTTTATTGGCTTACAAGGATGCCAAGTAACTCAGCAAGAAACAGAACAACAACGGGCAAGGCCGGAGATTTTTAGCCATTACGAGCCTGATTTAACAACCCAGCAAGCACCTAGTGAGTTTGTCGATTCAACAGCTGTCGAACCACGTCCTATTGCTGCGCCCATAGCGGTCAATAATACCCCACTAGCAAAGCCTAGATCAAAAGATCTATGGCAGCATATCGCCAACAATTTAACGCTGGTATTTCAAACCAACAAACATACATCTGCACGAGTAAAATGGTATTTGAAACAACCTAATTACTTGATTAAAGTAAATAAACGTGCTGCGCCCTATTTGTATCATATCGTCACACGTATCGAGCAACAGAAGCTACCGATGGAGCTGGCACTATTACCCTTTGTTGAGAGTGATTTTAGACCAACAATACGTTCATCAGAACAAGCCGTTGGTGTTTGGCAGTTAGTCGGTGCGACAGCTTATCATTTTGGTGTGCAAAGCGACCAATGGTATGACGGACGCCAAGATATACTCGCTTCAACTGATGCCGCTTTAGCTTATTTAAGTTACTTACATAAACGCTTTGATGGTGACTGGCTGCATGCCCTTGCTGCTTATAACAGTGGTGAAGGACGCGTTAAAAAAGCTATCGAAAAAAATAAAGAGCTTGGCAAAAAAACTGACTATTGGTCATTATCACTACCAAAAGAAACCGCTGAATATATTCCTAAACTTTTGGCGCTTAGCTATTTACTTAAGCATCCTGAGCAAGGCTTAAAGCGCCCTAAATTAGCGAATAAAGCACTCACCACTGAATTTGATGTCGGCCAGCAATTTGATTTTTCGGTCATCGCAAATTTATCAGGTGTGGGGCATAACCAGCTCCATAAATTAAATCCAGGATATTTAAAAAACCAAAGCTCTCCAAATGGTCCACATACTCTGCTTTTACCTATGGAGCGCCGTACCTTGCTGCAAAGTAAGCTGTTTCGCAACAACTTTGCTGGTGAATATATAGTGCAAAAAGACGATACCCTTTATGGCATTGCCAGACGCTTTAATATGTCTGTAAAGGATCTGAAAGCGCTTAATAGTAAAACAAGTAACCTGATTAAAGTCGGTGAACAATTGCGATTATCACAGCCCCAAACCATGCCTGAATCTTTACTGGTTGATTACAATATTAGCCCTTACCTTGAACAGCATGAGGAAGTTATCGCAACCATTGCGGTTGATTACCTCGTTAAACCAGGTGATTCAATTTGGAGTATCAGTCAGCTATACGACGTGCCTCATAAAGACGTTGCAACGTGGAATAAACTCAGTGCCACCAGCATTTTAAAACCAGGCACGATTTTGACATTGCACCTACCGCAAGCAAAACCCGCTGAGCCGCAAGTACCAGCCAGCGAAGCCATGTTGTCAGGTATCGAAAGCTCATTGAAAAAGCCTTGATTGCTCACGCATTGTGGTTAGCGTAAAATCAGCGCCTATATTTTAAATTCAAAAGAGAAATAACATGCAAATCAGTAAAGACGCAGTGGTTGAATTTCACTACACACTTAGTGAAGCAGGCGAGCAAATCGAATCAAGCAAAGATGGCGAGCCACTTTCATATATCCATGGCACTGAAGGCATGCTTCCTGGTCTTGAAAAAGCCCTTGAAGGTAAAGCGGCTGGTGATAACTTCAGCGTAACACTTGAACCTAGCGAATCTTACGGCGAGCGCGTTGATAATCTAATTCAACGCATTCCTCTTAAGCACTTACAAGGCAACACAAAAGTGTGGAAGCCAGGTATGACTGCAATCGTTCATTCAAACCAAGGTCGTCACCAAGTGACTATCGTTAAAGTAGGCCGTTTCAATGCAGATTGTGACTTAAACCACCCATTTGCTGGTAAAACACTGACATTTGATGTTGAAGTGATCAATGTTCGCCAAGCAACAGCTGACGAATTATCACACGGCCACGTGCACGGTGAAGGCGGTTGTGGCCATAGCCACTAAGGGTAAAAAATGACAAACGTTGCAATTGTCACCGGTGGCAGTAAAGGTATTGGTAAAGCTGTAGTTGAGCGTTTAGAGCGTGAAGCCTACACAGTTTATAACTTGGATATCACCCCGTCTGAGGGCAATTATCATTACTGTGATGTCAGTGATGTTCAGCAGGTGAAATCGGTTATTGCCGATATTATTGCTCAGACGGGTCGCGTTGATGCTTTAGTCTCTAATGCGGGTCGTCATTTAAGTGCCAACATTGAAAATACCGATGAAGCAACGTTTGATGCCCTGTTTGCGCTCAATGTGAAAGGTGCCTATGCTGCAATTCAAGCTGTATTACCTAGCATGAAAAGCCAGCAAGGCGGCAGTATCGTATTGGTTGCCTCTGATCAGGCAATCATTGGCAAACCAAACTCGTTTGCTTATAACCTAACCAAGCACGCGCTAGCTTCCATGGCAAAAACGACAGCACTCGATTATGCGGCGTTTAACATTCGTGCAAACGCAGTGTGTCCGGGTACGATAGAAACACCACTGTTTCATAATGCGATTGATGCATATTGTCAGCGCAGTGGTGCCGATAAAGCAGAAATTGTTGCTGAAGAAGCCGCACTGCAACCGCTAGGCCGTTTAGGGCAACCAGAAGAAATTGCTGCTTTGGTGAACTTTTTAATAAGCCCAGAAGCAAGCTTTATTACTGGTAGTTTACAAAGTATTGATGGTGGATACACCACGCAATGAGCGACAAAATTATTGACCCCCATGTGCACTTTTTTAACCTCACTGAGGGTCAATACACTTGGCTACAAGGTAGCAACCCCCCCCCTTGGCCAAATTTAGATAAAATCAAAAAGCAAATTACTAGCTCAGAACTTAAAGCCGCTTGCCCATTTCAACTAGAAGCCTTGGTGCATATTGAAGCTGGCTTTGATAATCAAGCGCCAGTGAATGAGCTTAATTGGCTTGCAACGTACTTAAATGATATTCCCTATCGAGCAATCAGCTACAGCGCGATTGACGCATCTAGCAAACACTTTGAAGCGTCACTCAATGAATTAGATCATCCATCTTTGGTTGGTATTCGCGATATAACCGAAGGTGATGAAGCCAAGCGCTTATTAACTCCTCACTGCCAAGACAACCTAGCCATGCTCGCAGGCGAAAACTTACACTTTGAAGCACAGTTTGAAATTGAAAACATGCAGGCGACTGAGCAGCTTATTAAGTATTGCATCGCACTGCCCTCATTACGTGTGGTAATTAATCATTTAGGCTTTATTAGTGATGAGCAAAGATGGCTTGAAGCAATCATTAAACTCAGCCGCTGCGATAATATCGCAATAAAGTTCTCAGGCTTAGAATTCACACAAATTGCCGTAAACAAACACCTTTGGCTGGTTAATAATTTAGTTAAGTACTTTGGTGAACATCGCGTTATGTTTGCCAGTAATTTCCCTGTTTGCCAAATGAATACCAGTTACACAAACTGCTGGAAGCACTATCACTCATTGTGCTCGCAGTCGAGTTTATGGCATAAACTAAGCTATAAAAACGCCCGCGAAATCTATCTAATTGCTTAAAAACTAGCTATATTCAGGTCAGTAAAGCTGTTTAGGTTGGTGTTATGTTTGTTCATTTTAAAAAGCCTTTAGCTGCTGTAGCAGTTACGTGTTCGCTTATCATTGCAGGCTGTGGTGGTTCTGGTAGCTCAGAGTCAGGGACTATCGATGCTGCAGATATCACATGGACTGAAGGTGTATTTGAGCCATCAAGTAAATTTGACCAACAATGCCAAGCACTCAATGAAAAGCACTGGCTACGCGCTTGGAGTCACGAAACCTATCTTTGGTATGACGAAATAACGGACCGCGACCCTGCATTAACTGACGGTGTTTTAAATTACTTTGCCTTATTAAAAACCCAAAACACCACGGATTCAGGTGCAAACAAAGATAACTTTCATGCCAGCTTGCCAACTGACGAATGGCAAGCTCAGAGCCAATCAGGGCAGTCTTTTGGTTATGGCTTTAAACTTAAGTTAATCAGTGCCAGCGCCCCTCGCAAAGGGATTATCAGCTACACAGAACCTAATTCACCGGCTGCAAACCTCAATCTGAGCCGTGGCTTAGAAGTCGTTGAAGTGGATGGCGTTGACTTTGTTAATGCCAGCACCCAAGCTGAGGTTGATGTATTAAATGCAGGCCTCTTTCCTTCGGAGTCCGGCAAAGTAACCTCTTTTGTATTCAAAGACATTAATACCAGCGAAATTCGTGAAGTGACTATGACTGCACAAACCATTACAGGCCAAGCAGTTAGCAACATAAAGACCTTTGCCAATGGTGAAGTAGGCTACTTTCAGTTTAATCGCCATAATGCTGTGGCAGAAAAGCCCTTGTATGACGCCTTTAACAGCTTAGCTGCAAGTAACGTTAAAGACTTGATCATCGATATGCGTTACAACCCTGGTGGATACTTATTAATGGCCAGCCAAGTTGCTTACATGGTGGCAGGCGGAAACAACACCTCAGGCAAAATCTTTGAACGCACTATTTTTAACGATCAACATCCAACCTTTAACCCCGTTACTGGCGATCGCTTAGAACCCGTTTATTTTACCGATGAGTTTTTAGGCTTTGCCGAAAACCCAGCTATCAGCCCAGGAACCCCATTGCCTTCGTTGAACCTAGAACGTGTTTTTGTGCTGACAACAGGCAACACCTGCTCAGCCAGTGAGGCTGTGATTAATGGCCTACGGGGTGCCGATATCGAGGTAATTCAAATAGGCGAAACAACCTGCGGTAAACCTTATGGTTACTACCCGACTGATAACTGTGATACCACTTATTTCAGTATTCAATTTACCGGCGTCAATAACAAAGAATTTGGTGAATATGCTGATGGCTTTGCGCCACAAAATAGCAATGATAGCGAGTATCAGCCAGTGATGATCCCAGGCTGTGCTGTCGCTGATGACTTCACACACCAATTAGGCGATGAAAATGAAGCTATGCTAAGTACTGCACTTAGCTATCGCGAGACAGGCCGTTGCCCTCAAGCCACTTCAACGATTAGTGAACAAGGGTTTGCACCAGCAATTTTTACAGACACACCAAAAGTGCATGACATCCGTACTTCTACCTTGCTTCAGCAAAGTAAAATTTTAGAGCAGTAGGAACCTTAATGAGAGCCCAACTAACTAGTGTATTACTGATATCAACGCTGCTAGGCTGTAGTGCACAAAGCCAAGAGCCAACACCGAAATTACAACATGCGCGGCTAACTGAGCCACAAAGTGAGCTAATAGCACAAGGCATTGCCAGATTAATGCATAGTAAGCCAATCGCAGTTGCCAATGATGCGTTTATAAATAGCAGCGTGTTAGTCACAGATAGTATGAGTGTTGTAGATGCTCAGGGTAACCCGATGATGGGCAAACAGCTAGCGATGCCTGAGCGCTTTGAATTATTAATCAAAAACAGCATGTGCTTTGTTCGTCATTTAGATAGTAAAGCAACCGAGCCACTACCTTTGGTAAAATGCAGGCCAATTGATTAATTTAAATCTAAAAAGTAGATATAAAAAAAGCCCTTACGGGCTTTTTTAGTAAAATATTAGTGAGTGTTACTTAATCTCAACACGTTGAGAACGCATAACAACTTCATCATTTAATTCAATACCGATACCTGGCTCTTCTGATACTTGGAAGAAACCATTTTTAGGTTGTGGATCTTGAATACACAATTCACGGTTCCATTTCTTAATCGCATAGGTGTGATGTTCGTGAATTAAGAAGTTAGGAATTGCGGTTTCTAAGTGCAACGAAGCTGCGGTTGCAACTGGGCCGCCACACACGTGAGCTTGAATACGCACATCGAAGATATCAGCATAATCACACACTTTTTTAGTTTCTGTGAAACCACCACATAGACCTAAGTCTGGCTGAAGTACATCAATACTTTGATCTTCTAGATATGGACGCACACCCCAGCGATTATACAAACGTTCACCACCTGCAATTGGCACGGCAACTTTGTCGGCAACTTTTGCGTGTAATGAATGATTTAAGTAGTTCACTGGCTCTTCGTAATACATACAATCGAACTCTTCAGCAATTTCACCAATTTGAATTGCTGATGTCGCGCCTGGTAAGCTGTGACATTCAAAAATAATATCAACTTCGTCACCGACGGCTTCACGAATAGCTTGCATGCGCGCACGATATAACTTCATTTCTGCACGAGAAATAATGTTAGTGCGATCATAATAAGTATTGCCGTTTTTATCGTACTGAATAGGGTCAACTTTTACCGCATCATACCCTTCAGCCATCGCCTTAAGTGCTGCTTCTGCATATTCTTCTGGGTGAACAAGCGCTTTAAATTCGCTGTCCCAGTCAAACTGTAATTGTGATGCATAAGTACGTAGCTTATCGTTAACTTTACCACCTAATAGCTGGTAAACAGGTAAGCCTAATGCTTTACCTTTAATATCCCAAAGCGCAGTATCAATGGCGCTCATTGCTGCATAGACAACCGGACCACCACCTAAACCCCAAAAGCTTTCGCGTAGCATTCGAGACCACAGTTTTTCTGTTTGGAATGGGTCATGACCAATTAAAAAGGCATCAGCCATTTCTTTGATCATTGCCGCTGCTGCACTGTGACCTAAATCATAAGCAAGGCCTGCCTCACCCACACCGCTAATACCTTCATCAGTATGAATACGCACAAAAACAGGTGTCCAAGCAGGTCTGTCTGGACAATGAATATCGAACACTTCGACGCGATTAACTTTCATGGTTACTCCTTACTGAGCAAAACTAGGATCAAGACGATAAGCTTTACGCAACATTGCTGGCCAAGCTAGTTGACCACCCGTGCTGCCGCTATGCACGACATTCGCTTGATTATAAATATTATCGATAATTGGTTGTGGTACCGGAATTGCCGTTTGACCACTGGCTTGAATAGCCAATTGAATTTCACAGGCGCGCTGCAAATCGTAAAAGCGCATAAAGGCATCTCCCACGGTTGGGCCAACGGTTAAGCCACCGTGGTTAACCAATAACATGTGATTGGTGGTGCCTAAATCATCTTGCAGGCGCTTTTTCTCATCACTGTTTACCGCTAACCCTTCGTAGCCGTGATAAGACAGTGATGGCAATGAAAACATTGAGTATTGACTCAGTGGTAATAGGCCTTTTTCTTGCGTTGCAACGGCAATGGTTTCTTTTGTGTGTAAATGAATAACACAATGAGCGTCATCACGAACTTCATGAATCGCGCTGTGAATAGTGAAACCAGCCGGGTTAATTTTAAATGGCGTGTCATCAAGAATGTTACCTGCTAAATCGACCTTAACAAGGTTTGATGCTGTCACTTCATCAAAACTTAAACCAAACGCATTAACCAAATACTGATCTGTGCCCGGTAAACGTGCCGACAGATGAGTGTAAATTAAATCACCCCATCGAAAGTGCTCCACCAAACGGTAACAGGCAGCTAAATCAACACGAAGCTGCCATTCTTGTTCAGATACTTTATTTTTTAAATCGAGTTTTGGTAAGTCAAACAT
The DNA here is from genome assembly GCF_005886115.1 of Pseudoalteromonas sp. S4492. Taxonomy (NCBI): domain Bacteria; kingdom Pseudomonadati; phylum Pseudomonadota; class Gammaproteobacteria; order Alteromonadales; family Pseudoalteromonadaceae; genus Pseudoalteromonas; species Pseudoalteromonas sp. S4492. The sequence goes on along the minus strand of NZ_PNCP01000046.1, from coordinate 71,279 downwards.
GGGAAACCTTGTAAATGTGACACAGCACAAATAGATGTATAGAAGTCTAAATTACTATTAATGGATGATCAATAGATGATACAAAAAGGCCACATCAATTGATGTGGCCTTTTTCGCTTTATGTATGCTTATTTTACTTGCGATAAGTAATCAGCAATTGCAGCCATTTCTTCTTCAGATACGTTTGCAACCATCGCTTTCATCGCAGCAGTCATACCGTTACTACGCGCACCTGATTTGATGTCTTTCATTTGCGCTAGTAAGTACTCTTTATTTTGACCATTTAATTTTGGGTACTGAGCCATGATAGGCGCTTTACCTTCTGGACCGTGACAAGTTTGGCAAAGCTTAGCTGTGTAAAGAGCTTGGCCATCCGCTGCCATCGAATTGAAAGATAAGCTTGCAGCCATTGCAATGCCAGCCCCACATAAAATTTTCGTGATCTTGCTCATTTGTATCTTCTCTTTATTGACGGGTTATTAAACATTTTCTTTAGTGTAGACCATGATTTAACAATATTGCACCCGAAAATTGTAACGGCAATCGAAACAGGTATTACCAAATTAAATCATCAGGTACTTCAAAATCAGCATACGGATCATCTTCATCCTTCTGCTTATCTTCAGGCTCAACATGGAACACTATATAATCTTCGCTGACCTCAGCGACTTTTCGTGCTGGCTCGTCTTCCAGTACAAAAAATTGGCCTTCTAAAACACAAATTGCCAAACGGCCACCAGCAAGGGCCTTTTGTGTTTTTTCGTTTACTTCTAGCTCTTTCACTTTATTTTGATAAGTGAAGTTAAATGTTCGGTCACCACGAATTTCATCTTGATTGTGATGCTCTAAAATTTGCTTAACGCGGGCAACTTGCTCACGTTGTTTTTGCTCTTCTAAACGCGCTTTATTAAGCTCATCGGCTTTTTTCTGCTGCTCAAGCTTAGTTTGCTCAATATGTTTTTGTAAATCGCTCGGATTACTGGTGGCGCCTTTCTTTTTCTTCTTTTGCTGTTTGCGCTTTTCTGTTTTGGCTACTTTAGCTTTGTGTGCCGTAGTAAGGCCAGCTTTAAGTAATTGATCTTGTAATGAACCCATGACGAAATTCCAATTTAATAATGCGTATTAGGGTTATTTTAATCAGCTCTGCCAACAAATAACAGTACTGAGCCCACTTGATTCACAGCAATCGAGTATATTGCAGTGAGATTAACATGCGATGAAATCATGACACTTTGATTTAACGCAAGATTTATAATTTTAGTCGCCTTTGAACTTGTAAAAAAACCTGTACCCGATAAGCTAGGGCTTTTCCTCTAGGGAGCTAAAAATGCAGCTGCGACATTTGTTACTTTGCTCTGTATTTATTTTCTTTGTTTTATACGCCCCACAACCCTTACTTGGATTATTCGCCAGCCATTTTTCTGTATCGCCAGCCACTGCAGGTAGCTTAATGACCGCGACGATGCTGCCACTGGCCATTGCTCCTTTAGTTTACGGCTTGTTCTTAGCTAAGCGAAATCCACTTACAATTTTAAAATTTGCCATGCTCGTGTTGGCCATAAGCTGCGTTGCTTTTACCTTTGCACCAAGCTTTGAGCTGCTATTGCTGGTTCGCTTTATCCAAGGGATCACCCTTCCCGCGGCGCTCACCGCTATGACCAGTTATATAGGTGTGACTTATCAGGCCGACCAATTACAACGTAATATGACTCTTTACATTGGCAGTACCATAGTCGGTGGCTACTTCGGACGCATGCTTGCCGCCTTGTTTACAGACTTTTTAAGCTGGCAAAGTTTTTATTATGTGATTGCGCTAGGGTTAGTACTGTTTGCAATCGCCATTCCCAAATCAAGCAAAAGCGCAAGCATTCACGCTGCAAAATCGCCGCTGTTGTATCTAAAGCAATTAAAAGATCCACTCGTATTAAAGCTCTACGGGGCAGTATTTTGTATGTTTTTTTGCTTTGCAGCACTGTTAAATTATTTACCTTTCATTTTGCAAGACAGCTTTGCTATCACTAATACCCGAGATATCGGACTGGTTTACAGTGGCTATTTATTAGGTGCGCTGGCATCCATAGCCACACCGTGGCTGTTACGTAAGTCATCAACGCCTTGGCGTTTGCTAACTTGGGTATTTGTATTCTATAGCCTAACAATGGTGTTATTAATGAGCCAACAGTTACTGCTATTTGTGGTCGCTTTTACTGGCTTTTGCGGTGCAATGTTTGTGATCCACTCAAGTGCCGCCCCTCTGGTAAATAAAATCAGCAGCGCACCAGCAAGTGTGACGAATGGAGGCTATGTATCGTTTTATTATAGCGGTGGCGCACTGGGCTCGTTATTGCCTGGGCTGGTATATCAGCAACACGGCCAAGTTGCCTTTATGACCGTGCTACTTTTAGTCTGCTTAGTGGGTTTAAGCTTAGTTTATTTGGCTGGTAGAAATACGATACGCGGTTGATGCCCGGTACTTTCAAAAAAGCGTTCTAAATCATCTTTTTTCATCAGCCATGTCGCGGTATTTTCAAAAGGGTGACAATGAAAAAGCTCGTTAAACCAAATTTCTTGGTCTAGCCAAAGGGTGACATTATTTTGCTTATCGTTTAAAAGTGCCAACATAGAAACACAGCCCGGTGGCACTTTTAGATAGCGCGCTAATCGCTCATCGGATGCAAACCCTAATCGAGATAAGCCTTGCTGTTGAGCAATAGCCTTTAAATCAAGCTGCTTGTCGTGAGCAGTGATCACTAAAAAGTGGCGCTTGCCTTCATTATCTCGTAGAAACAAGTTTTTTAATCGAGTGCCCGGTCTATCGAGCATAAATTTATCGGCATCTAAGCTACCGTGTAATGGTGGATGCTCAATCACATCATAATTAATATCTAATTGAGCTAGCGTAGCAGCTAACTTGCTTTTATCTGCATACATTTACAAACAACGTCCTCGTAATTGCACACTTAAATCACGCCATAATACTTCATCAATGACGTGCTTATCGTCACAGTATTGTCGTTCTTTAAGTTCTTCGTTTAATAATTCCACCGCTTGATCCTCAAGCATGAGCTTTAAGTTGCTTGATTCTTCAAAGACTTCTTGTTCGGCAAAATCTTTAAATTGGCTACGTGTCATAGGCTTATCAAGGTTTATTGGGCGACGACCTTGGGCTTTTACTGACACCACATAGGCAAAAATTTTATTGCCTTGGTCGTCATTTTTTTCGTAAAACTGCTTATTGTTAATTTCAAACGGAGGGGCCTCTTCTTGGCTTGCGCAACCGGCAAGTAAAGCAACCAAAAGCCATGCTATTTTTTTCATTATTGGATAAGCCTTGTACAGTGTATGCGCACTAGTCTATCAAAAATACAACAACAGAGTAAAAATTCGATCATTTTAAAAAAAATACTTGACCAAAAATGCAAAAATATTTAAAGTTCACCCCGCTTGAGACGCAAGACTTAAGCATCCTGTATTTTAGGAATGTGGGGCTATAGCTCAGCTGGGAGAGCGCCTGCCTTGCACGCAGGAGGTCAGCAGTTCGATCCTGCTTAGCTCCACCACCTTCCTACTCTTCTTTAGGCAATCTGCCGAATCTTTAATAAAAACCAATACATTCTAAGTTAAAGCAATTTTATTTGTCTTTCTGTCGTCTTCGTTTTATAACAGACACAAAAAAACCGAGCAAAGCCCGGCTTTTTAAACAATTTTTTAGCGATTACTCACGAATTTGACCTTCACCATTCACTAAGTATTTTTCAGTTGTCAGCGATTCTAAGCCCATAGGGCCATAAGCATGTAACTTCGTTGTCGCGATACCAATCTCAGCACCTAAGCCTAATTGTGAGCCATCAGAAAAACGCGATGATGCATTAACCATCACCACAGACGCATCTACACTACGTTGGAATAATTGCGCCGCAGCTTGGTCTTTAGTACAAATCACTTCGGTGTGGTTTGAACCAAATTTAGCAATATGATCAATCGCACCTGCAAAATCAGGCACAACCTTAATTGCGATTTCTAAATCTAAGTACTCTTCACCAAACTCGTCGTCAGCAAGTACAGTGGCATTATCAAAATACTCGGCAGCTTTCGCATCTGCATTTACTTTTACGCCTTCTTGACGAAGAACAACTGCACACAGGTTTAAAAACTCATCAGCGATATCTTGGTGAACCACTAAACCTTCTAAGGCATTACACACACCTGTGCGCTGAGTTTTACCATTTAATAGTAAATTGATTGCGACATTCAGATCAGCGTCTTTATCAACATAAAGGTGACATACACCTTTAAAGTGCTGAATGACTGGGATAGTGCTGTTTTCTGTCACAAAGTTAATTAAGCCTTCACCACCACGTGGGATGATTAAATCAATTGTGTCGCGTTGTTGCATCAGCTCCATAAGTAGACCACGGTCTGGATCTGGGATCACCGAAATTAACGCAGCAGGTAAACCATGCTTTTCAAGCACTTTGTGCATCACACTCGCAATGGCTTGTGAACTACGCAGTGCTTCTTTACCACCACGTAAAATCACACCATTACCCGATTTAAAACATAACGCACCAGCATCAGCCGTCACATTCGGGCGTGCTTCATAAATCATACACACAACACCAAGTGGTACGCGCATCTTGCTGATCTTAATACCGTTTGGGCGCTCTGAAATTTCGCGTAATTGACCAACAGGATCATCAAGGCTAACAATTACTTCAATGCCTTCAGCCATTGCTTCAATACGCTCATCGTTTAGCGTTAAACGGTCAATCATAGACGCAGCAAGGTTGTTATCACGCGCTGCTGCCAAATCGCTTTCGTTTTCTTTGATGATAAAGGCTTTATTTTCTCGCAATGCCTGTGCCATCTCAGTTAACACTTGATTCTTAGTAGCAGTATCAAGTAAAGCTAACTGGGTTGCAGCTTTTGCAGCCTGACTCGAAATATCCGTAATTAAACTCATGACTTCTCCAATAATGCGATATCTTTCTCTGAAACAACTGGGCCGATTGAATCTTGCATTTTTTCGCTAAATTCACTTTGCTCGTTGTCAGCAATAAAATTCAATAAACAGCTACTGTAATTCGCTGTTGCTTTTGCTAGACGCGTACCATCATCACTGCGGACTAAAATAGTATCGCCTACGCCAAATTCTCCATGTACCGCAACGATTTCATCGCTACGAATACAGCCATCTTCGGTTGATTTATCAATCGAACCTTCTACGACAACCTCACCTTGCTCATTTGCTGTGTGAGTCATCCAATGCACAGCTTCTTGCATTGGTTTGTCATATGGTTTGAAGATAGTACCCGGGTTATCACCCTCTAACAGTCGGTTAAACGTCTGTTCTTTAAAACCATTTAAGATAAAGGTTGTAATACCATGTGAAGTGGCTTTTTCTGCCGCTTCGATCTTCGTTTTCATACCACCTGTGCCAACTGCGCTGGTTGCACAGCCGGCCATGGCATAAATAGATTCATCAATGCTATCTATTTCAGGTAGCAGCACTGCATCCTCATGTAAATTCGGGTTCTTGTCATAAAGACCATCTACGTCCGAAAAGATCATCAATGCGTCTGCGTCCGCAGCGGCTGCAACCATTGCCGACAAGTTATCGTTGTCGCCAACTTTTAAATCATCGGTTGTTACCGTGTCATTCTCATTAATGATCGGTAACACACCATGCTCTAGTAAGGTGAAAACTGTTTCACGAATACTGGTGTAACGCTCACGGTCACGTAAGTCACCGTGGGTTAATAAAATTTGTGCCGATGGAAAATCAAAGAAACGATCCCACATTGCCATCATTTCTGTTTGACCAGCAGCCGCCATAGCTTTTTTCATCGTTACTGAACGTTTTTCTTGTTCAGGGAATAAATGCGAACCAGCAGCTACCGAACCCGATGATACTAAAATTACTTCGATACCTTGCGCTCGACAACGAACGATGAACTGTGCAATGGTCAGTAAATAACGTGAACGACACCCATCTTGCTCTGGTGCGATTAACGCGCTACCTACTTTTAGTACTATACGTCGCCATTTTAACTTTTGCATAACTGTTCAACTTTCCATTTTACTATCTGTTCAGTGCCAATTTGCCACTGATTAAAAGACTCGCGTTTAGTGTTACTAAACGCACTGACTATTATCACTTTGTCAAACCACTTATCTATGCACACGACTACGCCACGCAAGTACTGCGATTAGATATAGCACAACTTTTATTCAGTCAGTAGACCAAACGGTTATAAACCATAAGTTGATTAAAAAAGATAAGTGTTGTTTATGTATCGCTGTAAAAAGCTGTGTGCGGCTTTTATTAATCACAACATACATAGAGCCTATACAATCAGGTACACCAGCAGATAGGGTGTAGATTGTATGACCGAGATTTAGCCGCCACGATGGGGACTAAACATTGACCAGATAATGAACTTATATTCTATTCAACACGTAATAAATACACACTGAACGTTAGCAAGCTCATTTCTATTTAATTAGAAAACAAAGTGTATAAAACACTAAATATGTTACAAACAACTGATTAAATGAAGATAAAACACTGAACAAGTGTAATAACACTTATAAAAACTTAGATATCAAATTGTTTGAACACGAAATATAATACGGGAAATCAGGGGCAAAGATCAAGGGCAAAAAGTAATCATATCTTTTATACTTGCCATAAATGTTAGAAATAGACACTTTTTAATAATGAGTTAGAGAGCAAGATGCATGGCATAATGATTTTTTACCAATTAATCTGATTTTTGTTCTTAAAAGCACCCCAAAAAGTAGTAATAACGACTAAAATCGTATTTGAAGCAACAAGTTTGCTTGTGTCCATGACGGTGAGTAGGCTTTAATAGGCAAGCATTTTATTTAAAAGTTCAGCGGCTAACTATCGTCTTCAAACGCGATTATCTATGGTGTTGGTATTTTTTAAATAGTAGTAACTAAAGGATAATTCATTCTATGTCAGCAATTTATATAGCAGGGATCGCCTTGTGCTCGGTATTAGCACAATGGGTAGCTTGGGCGTTTCGTGTACCGGCTATTTTATTTTTACTACTAACAGGTCTAGTACTTGGTCCTTTCAGTGGCATTTTAGAGCCCGACGCATTATTAGGTGATTTATTATTCCCTGTAGTCTCTCTTAGCGTTGCTGTGATCTTATTCGAAGGCTCACTGACCCTACACTTTAGAGAACTAAAAGGTATCGGCAAGGTTGTTCGTAATCTTTGTTCAATCGGCATGATCACAACTTGCTTAGTAATAAGCCTAAGCGCATATTGGATTTTAGAGCTTAACTGGCGGGTTGCCGCAGTGCTTGGTGCAGTACTTGTTGTTACTGGCCCTACTGTTATTGCACCGCTGTTAAACTCTATGAGACCGACCCAAGATATCGACCGTATTTTGCGCTGGGAAGGCATCGTCATAGATCCCATTGGTGCATTATTCGCGGTACTGGTGTTTGAAGCCGTCATGCTTGTAGGGCAAGGCGAAGTACTCAGTCATACCATTATCGCGCTATTTAAAACCTTAGGTGTTGGTTTAACGATTGGTGTGGTAGCAGGTTGGCTCACTACATTGCTAATACGCCGCGAATGGCTACCGTTCGAATTACATAAATTTGGTATTTTAGCGTTAGTACTGATTAGTTTTACGGTTTCTAACCACCTTAGCCATGAATCTGGTCTTCTCGCTGTTACCGTGTTTGGTATTTGGCTTGCGAACCAAGATGAGCTCGAAATTGACTCAGTGCTAGAGTTTAAAGAAGACCTGTCGATGATCTTAATCTCATCGTTATTCATCTTACTTGCTGCCCGTCTACAGCTCTCTGATTTAATGATGTTACATAGCGATGTGTTTATTTTCTTAGCCATCGTGTTATTTGTAGCCCGTCCTGCATGTATCGCAATCTCGACCTTTAAAACCGATTTACCACTTAAGTCTCGTTTAGTTCTCTCGTGGATTGCGCCACGGGGTATTGTTGCCGCGGCGGTAGGTTCTGTATTTGCGTTAAGTATGGTGGAAGCTGGCATTGCTGATGCAGAGAAAATCGTGCCACTTATCTTCACGGTGATCATCGTGACTGTGGTATTACAAAGTCTGACTGCAACGCCCTTGGCAAAGTTATTAAAAGTACGTCAGCCTGCGCCAAATACCATTTTGATTATTGGTGCAAACCATGTAGCCCGTGCCATTGCCTGCGGCTTAAAAGATCAAAATATTCCAGTGCATTTGTCTGATCCTGCATGGGAGAACTGCAAAATGGCACGTATGGATGGCTTACCTTGTTACTATGGTAATCCACAATCTGAACATGCTGAACGTTATTTGCCATTAACGACGATTCGTAGCGTTCTCGCGCTTTCGCCTAATCGCCATCATAATGCATTAGGTGTGCAATACTTCTCGCATTTACTTGACGAAAAAGATGTGTTTTCACTGCGCTCTTCAACTAACCACGCTAAAGCAAACAAAGACAGTGCGACTTTCTTATCACGACAAATTCTATTTGGCGATAATGGGGCTTATGCGCGCTTAAGTAGCTTGATTGCCAAAGGCGGTAAAGTCAGTGCAACGCGTATTTCTGATGAGTTTAGCTGGGAGCAATACAAAGAAGTAAATAGCGAAGCTATCCCACTGTTTATCTTGCATGGCGAAAAGACAGATGATGATGATTCACCTATAAAAATTCGTCCGTTCACTACTAACATGGAGAAAACTCCGCAAGTAGGTGAGCGAATTGTGGCGCTACAACCGCCTAAATTGTCGGTGCTGAAAGACCCTAACAACGGCAAACCAAAAGAAAATAAAGAAGAGAAATAAAAAAAGGCCAGCATTAGCTGGCCTTTTTTATTGCTATGTATTTGTTTCTACATTGGTAAACGTGCGCGTGCTACGACGCTGTCTGGCATTTTCTCTGCAAGCTTTGCCAGTAGGTGCTCAATTTTTTTGTGGGTGGCTTTATCGGCAACCATTGAGTGGAATAACCATCGGTAGGCGTCTTCATAATCACGCGGACTACCATAGCCTTGATTAAATAGGTTAACCAAACGCATTTGTGCCTTTAAGTTGCCTTGGGCAGATGCTTCTCGTAAATAGGTGACTGCCATCGCTTTATCTTGCTGCACTAACTGGCCAACATCATAGTAACGACCAAGCTGCTCTAAAGCCGCGCCTAGCCCTTGCTGAGCGGCCTGACGCATGTAATAAACCCCTAACTCTACATTACGGTCTACACACACTGCATACGCTAGCATATCGCCATACAGGAACTGATATGAAGGTAGTGCCATTTTATTGGCTCGCGCCTCGATATCTTGCACTAACTGGCAATCATCTGCCTTTACACGTGCTAGGTGTGCATTTTTATTGATCAAGCCAATTAACTCGCTCTCTGTGTACAGAGGCACTGCAGTTATGGGCTCTTCAGCCACGCTTAGGCTTGAGAAGAGTAATGTTAAAGGCAATAAAACACGCATCAAAGTCACTTAAATAAAGTCAGTCTTAGCAAATAATATACAATTATCATTCCAGAGTGAATTTCGGGCACAAAAAAAGCTGCCGAAGCAGCTTTTTTAGTCACTATGACAATTATGCAAACGGGCTGCGTAATACCATAGTTTCTACACGGTCAGGACCTGTAGAGATGATATCAACTGGAACACCAGTGATTTCTTCAATACGTTTGATGTAATCAAGTGCCGCTTTCGGTAATTGATCAACTGACGTAGCACCTACTGTGTTTTCTGACCAGCCTGGCATCTCTTCGTATACTGGTGTTACTTTCTCGTAACCTTCAGCCGCTAATGGCGTAACGTTCGTTACTGTGCCATCTTCTAACTGGTAACCAGTACAGATTTTTAATGTCTCTAAACCGTCTAAAACGTCTAGTTTAGTTAAACAGAAACCTGAAATGCTGTTGATTTGCACTGCACGGCGCATTGCCACTGCATCTAACCAACCAGTACGGCGTAAACGACCAGTCGTTGCACCGAACTCATGACCTTTTTCACCTAAGTGCTTACCTACTGGATCTTGTTTATCAAGACCGTCGTAAAGCTCTGTAGGGAAAGGACCAGAACCTACACGCGTTGTGTAAGCTTTGATGATACCTAACACGTAATCAAGGTGTAATGGACCAAAACCAGCACCTGTCGCTACACCACCAGCCGTTGTGTTTGATGATGTTACGTACGGGTAAGTACCGTGGTCGATATCAAGTAATGTACCTTGCGCACCTTCGAATAAGATGTGGTCGCCCGCTAAACGCGTTTGATCAAGTAGCTCAGTAACGTCAACAACCATTGCTTTTAAGATATCTGCGATAGCCATTGCATCGTCAAATGTCTTTTGGAAATCAACTGGCTCAACTTTGTAGTAATGCTCTAACGTGAAGTTATGGTATTCCAATACTTCTTTAAGCTTGCTAGCAAACTGTTCAGGGTTGAATAAATCACCTACACGTAAACCACGACGTGCTACTTTGTCTTCATAAGCTGGACCGATACCACGACCTGTAGTACCAATTGGCTTATCGCCACGTGCTTTTTCACGGGCTAAATCTAATGCAATGTGGAAAGGTAAAATTAATGGACATGCTTCGCTGATTAATAAGCGCTCACGTACTGGTACGCCACGCTCTTCTAGCATGCCGATTTCTTTCATTAATGCTTCTGGTGATAAAACAACACCATTACCAATCACACACTTAACATTGTCACGTAATACACCCGATGGAATAAGGTGTAAAACCGTCTTTTCACCGTTGATTACCAAAGTATGGCCTGCGTTATGACCACCTTGATAACGAACTACTAAAGATGCTTTGTCTGTAAGGAGGTCAACTACCTTACCCTTACCTTCGTCACCCCATTGGGTGCCTAGTACAACAACGTTTTTACCCATTGCAAATTCACTTAGAAAAAATTAGGACGAGATTTTATCAGAAAACGAGGTGAAAGATCACCCCGTTTAGCTTATTTTTTCTGCGCCTGAATTTTTATCATCTTATTTAATTAAACAACTACATGCAGAACAGAGGTTTATAAACTAGCTAAGGATAAAAATTAATCACACACAGAAACAAAAAAAGCCCCACACACAGCAGGGCTTTTTATCACACAGCAATTAATTACTGTGCTTTTGTACCTTTCATATAATTAAAGAAATCGCTATCTGGTGAAATCACCATGATATCTTGCTTATCTTTAAAGGTATTTTTGTACGCTTCTAGGCTGCGCATAAAACCAAAGAATTCAGCATCTTTGTTATAAGCGTTAGCATAGATAGCAGCAGCATCAGCATCACCTTGACCGCGAACGGTACGTGCATTACGTTCAGCATCTGCCAGCATAACAGTGACACGACGGTCTACTTCTGCGCGAATTGTTTCAGCTTTTTCTTGACCTTCTGAACGGTGCTCTTTTGCAACCGCAGTACGCTCAGCACGCATACGTTGGAAGATTGAGCTACTCACTTCTTGTGGTAAGTTAATTTGCTTAACACGCACATCAAGTACTTCAATACCTAGTTCTTGTGCACTTTCAGACGCTTGAACTAACGCTTCTTCCATCAGTTCACTACGCTCGCCAGAGACAATCTCTTTGATAGTACGAGAACCAAAGTTAGTACGAAGACCATTGTTCACCTTTTGCTTAAGGAGTGTTTCAGCATATTGCTTATCACCACGAGCACGCAGGTAGAATGCACTAAAATCGTTAATGCGCCATTTCACATAAGAATCAACGATTAAGTCTTTTTTCTCACTCGTAACGAAACGGTCAGGTGCGCCATCTAACGTTTGAATACGCGCATCTAAACGACGTACTTGGCTGAAGAAAGGCACTTTTAAGTGTAAACCTGGGCCATATACTACAGCCTTGTCGTCACTGTCTTTTTCAACTTTGCTAAATAACAGTACGATTGCCTTCTCGCCTTCTTGTACAACAAAAATCGCAGAGAAAGACATCACAACTGCAAGGGCAAGTATTACTAAACTAAAATTTTTCATCTTGCTTATCTCCCCTCATTAAAACGGTCAGTTGCGAAACGGTCATTACTTGAATTTACCGTGCTGTTACGTGATGTGTTTAGCTTATTGCGAAGATCTTGAATATCACTTGAGCTTGGTAGTGCAACACGCGTTGCTGTGCCTTGCTTTTCCATGATTTTATCAAGAGGTAAATACATCATGTTATTACCGCCTTCAACATCAACTAACACTTTAGAGCTGTTACCTAGCACTTCTTCCATCGCATCGATGTATAAACGCTTGCGAGTTACTTCTTTCGCAGCTTGATACTCAGGTAAGAGTTTTTCAAAACGTGCCACTTCACCTTGTGCTTCTAGCTTAATACGCTCACGATAACCTTCTGCTTCTTGTGTCATACGGGTCACTTGACCACGAGCACGAGGTTCAATTTCACGAGCATAGGCTTCTGCTTCACGGATGAAACGCTCTTCATCTTCTTGTGCAGCAATCGCATCATCAAATGCGTCTTTTACTTCGCCCGGCGGACGTGAATCTTTAAAGTTCACATCGCTTACAATAATACCTAGATTGTAAGGCTCGATAATTTTGTTTAGCTCATCCCACGTTTGTTGACGCACAACTTCACGGCCAGTTGTTAGTACTTGGTCCATTTTCACATGACCAATAACATAACGAAGTGCACTATCAAGGGCTTGTTGTAAGCTGTGGTCAGCATCAGTAACGCTGAACTTGTATAGGTGTGGATCGATAACACGGTACTGTACTTCAAACTCTACATTTACCACGTTTTCGTCTTCTGTCAGCATGAAGCCTTTAGCAGATAACGAGCGAACTGCTTCGATATCAACCGGGATCACACGTTCAATGAAGGTCATTTTCCAACGTAAGCCAGGTTCTGCAATGCGATTGTATTGTCCAAATTGTAAAACAATACCGCGCTCAGCTTCTTTTACCGTGTAAATACCACTTAATGCCCATACGATGACGGCAATAATAAGGATGAAAGAAATGCCTGCGCCACCAAGTCCGCCGCCGCTTTTACCTGGCTTATTACCACCAAATAAACCGCCAAACTTGTTGCCGAACTTACGCATTACCTCGTCTAAATCAGGTGGGCCTTGATCTTTTCCGCCTTTATTATTCCACGGATCTTTATCATTGCCATTATTACCCGGTTCATTCCAGGCCATAGCTATACTCCATTGTTATCTAAATGAATTAGGTTAAATCTATCAAATCTACAGCATTTCTCATACTAAAAAAGACAAATGCTGGTGATTTTTAGTTAGTCGCTATGAAAGAGTTGAGATCCTGTCCCATCTCTTTTTTCAAGCGATTCCATTCTGCCATTGGCAAGCGTACCGATAGTAACCAGTTCCCTTGCTCATCAAAACTCTCTTGATGAACTGCGTTTAAGTTAAACAGTGCTGCACGAATACGACCATGTTGAGGTGGTAATTTTAGCTCGTCAGCAAACATTTTTTTAGCAAGTAACTCGTTAATTGCCTCACTCAGCAGCTCACAACCCACACCTGTTCGTGCCGATAACCACACCCGTACTGGTTGGCCTTCGTCATTTCTATCTATACGTGGCGCAACGTCATCGAGCGCATCAATTTTGTTATAAACCAATAATTGCGGCACTTCATCTGCTTCTATCTCTTTTAAAACAGACTGTACTTGCTCAATATTTTCTTTTCGACGTGGATCTGCCACATCGATAACGTGTAACTGTAAATCCGCTTCGCGGGTTTCCGTTAAGGTCGCTTTAAATGCTGCAACAAGGTCATGAGGTAAATGGCGAATAAAGCCTACCGTGTCAGCTAAAATAACTGGCCCAATATCACCTATATCCAACTTACGTAAGGTTGGATCAAGTGTTGCGAATAACTGATCTGCTGCGTACACATCAGAATCTGTAATACGGTTAAATAACGTTGATTTACCCGCATTGGTATAACCAACCAGTGACACAGTGGGTATTTCATTTCGCGTACGCGCACGTCGTCCCTGCTCACGTTGAACAGCAACTTTATCTAAACGAGCACGAATATTTTTAATTCTTGCACGTAGCAATCGTCTATCGGTTTCGAGCTGGGTTTCACCCGGACCACGTAAACCTATCCCCCCTTTTTGTCTTTCAAGGTGGGTCCAACCACGGATCAGGCGAGTAGAAATATGGCGTAACTGAGCTAACTCAACCTGAAGCTTACCTTCGTGAGTACGCGCTCGCTGCGCAAAAATATCAAGGATCAAACTCGTACGATCAAGAACACGGCACTGACAAACGCGCTCTAAATTGCGTTCCTGTGACGGGCTAAGTTGATGGTTGAAAATGATGACATCTGCATTGTGGATTTTGACAGTTTCAGCGATTTCTTCTGCTTTTCCGGTACCGACGAAAAGTTTCGGATGCGGTGCTTGACGACTGCCTTGCACAATCGCCAAACTACTAACACCAGCAGAAGATACCAACAACTCTAATTCGTGAAGATCTTCGCGATCCCCCTCTTTAGGTAAGTCGATATGAACTAAAACTGCCTGTTCGCCGGCTTCATAACGGTCAAACAAGCATTACGCTCCTAAGTTTAAAAATTTCCAGATTCTTGCTCTTCTGAATCATCACTTCCTTGAACGCCTTGGAAGTTAACAGAACGCGCTGGAACAACAGTTGAAATAGCGTGTTTATACACCATTTGATTCACGGTGTTTTCAAGTAAAATAACAAATTGGTCAAATGACTGGATTTTACCCTGTAATTTAATGCCATTAACCAAAAAGATTGATACTGGAATGCGCTCACGACGTAACGCATTTAAAAATGGGTCTTGTAACGACTGGCCTTTTGCCATGTTATTTTCCTTCGTTCTAGGTGTTATTATAATTAAGTAGCTGAACTAATTTAACAAAGCTAAAAAACTTCCAGCTACTACTAGCTTAGCGAACTTACTACACGTTGCAAGTTTTCTTCATCACCCGTGGTCAACCAAGTTACTTCAGGCCAACCTCTTAACCAAGTCAATTGTCGCTTGGCTAACTGCCGTGTGGCTGCAATACCACGAAAGACCATCTCATCATAGTCAATTTCGCCAGCAATGTAATCCCACATTTGTCTATAACCCACACAACGAATCGAAGGTAGGTCAGGGTGTAAATCCTTACGTTTATATAGGGATGAAACTTCATTTTCAAACCCCTGATCGAGCATTATTTTAAACCTTTTTTCAATTCGCTGATGTAATTCACTGCGATCATCAGGCGCAATGGCAAATTGATAGAAAGTATAAGGAAGCTCAGGCTGCTTTTGTTTTTGCAGCTCAGTCATTGTTTTACCTGTTATACGATACACTTCTAATGCGCGATTAATACGTTGCGAATCATTTTCGCTCATTTTTTTCGCTGCATCTGGATCGATTTTCACAAGTTCTTTATGCAAATGTGGCCAGCCAAACTGCTTTGCTTCCTTTTCGAGTTCAGCACGGACTTCAGGTGATGCCTCAGGTAGCGGTGATAAGCCATCAATAAGCGACTTAAAATACATCATTGTACCGCCAACCAATACAGGTACTTTACCTTGCTTATGAAATAGATCAATCTTTTCAATTGCATCACGGCGAAAATCCGCCACTGAATAACTTTCTGCTGGGTCAATAATATCAATCAAGTGATGCGGCGCACGAGCAAGCTCTTCGGCATTTGGTTTTGCCGTGCCGATGTCCATATCTTTATAGACTAATGCTGAATCAACACTGATTATTTCTGTGTTTAAATGCTCACACAGCGAAATTGCTAAGTCTGTTTTCCCTGCAGCGGTTGGTCCCATTAAAAAAATGACGGGTAAGTTATTCAAGCCTAAATACCTTGCTTAATTTAAAAACTGAGATAGTTCTATTTTAACCGCTTTTTGACGTAAACGTTGCATAGTTTGTGGATTATTTTCTAACCGAGCCACTTGCTCCATAAAGGCCTGACTTGCGTAATAACGTGTAGGTATTTGCTGAGCTAACCAAGCTAGCCATTCATCGAGTGAACTTGGAGAAGCTTTACAGCCAGTAATAAGCCGCTCAATAGCATCACTTACATCAAGTAAATACACGCAAGGCGGAAGCTTCTTCACCATCACAAACTGTTTTTCTATTACTAAATCAAAACCAAGTAAGGTAAACCAAGACTGCTGAGTATTTAGCGCGCTAATATCATCAGCGCTTGCATTTACTCGCACGGGTAACAATAGAGCTTTGCCATCAAGGCTGCCCGCTTGTTCTACTTGCGCTTGCCAGTCGAGTGCTAATGCATGCTTAAAGTGCGCTGCAAAGAGTTGATTGTCTTCGCTAAATACGCACTCGCCTTCACGTACGTGGATGAGTTTGGCAAGCTTAGCTTGCTCAACAACAGGGGCTGCAATGCTTGGCTCTGGGCGTACTTGGTCAAAATGCGCAGCATGTTGCTCACTGATCCCTTGATAAAAAGCATTTACATCTTGATGCGATGTTTTACTGCGGCCTTGGCTGTCGCCACTAAACCCACTGCCAGAGCGCCCTGCTCCTGTTGCCCCTGAATAACTCGCTGAACGTGTTGGCTGTAATTCAGATTTCGGATAATCATACTGCTCTGTTGGCGCTGATTGAATAAAACTTGGCTGCGTGCTGCTGAGGTGTGGCTCATTCAGCGGAACATGCTGAAAAGCAGTGTCATTGTGCTCGGCAAAACTGGCCTCATGCTGAAGCGGTACCACAACTTGTTTTATTGCCTGCAAAATAAAGTCATGCACTAAACGGCCTTGATGAAAACGCACTTCATGTTTAGCCGGGTGCACGTTTACATCGACCTGACGAGGGTCAATATCAATATAAATAACAAAACCGGGCAGCTCTTCTGAGCCTGCGACTTCTTCAAAGGCTTGGCGAATTGCATGCAAAATAAGTTTATCGCGCATCATGCGATTATTCACGTAGGTATATTGTGTGCTATTTGCTGAGCCCACGGGTAATACCCAACCTCGCAGCATCAAACCGGCCTCACCTGATTGAATATGCAGCCCCTGTTCACTAAATGCTTTACCCGCCACTTGTGCAACACGGCTTATCGCTTGCTCAGGGTTTGGCTTAGCACGGTATTGACGCACGACCTTACCGTTATGGGTAAGCGTTATAGACACATCAAAGCGACTCAGCGCAATACGCTTAATAAGCTCATCAATATGTGAAAACTCGGTTTTCTCGGTGCGAAGAAATTTACGGCGCGCAGGGGTATTAAAGAATAAGTCTTTCACCTCAATGGTGGTGCCATCAGGGTGTGCGGTTGGCTTAACTTGTACCGCCATGTCACGGCCTTCTGCAAATGCTTGCCATGCCGCTTCTTGTTGTTGTGGTTTTGAGCTCAAGGTTAAGCGAGATACAGAACTAATTGATGCTAACGCTTCACCACGAAAACCCAGCGAGCAAATGTTCTCTAAGTCATCAAGAGATTTTAGTTTGCTCGTCGCATGGCGCGATAACGCTAAGGTCAGTTCATCTTTATTAATCCCTGATCCATTATCGCGAATACGAATTAGCTTATGGCCACCACGTTCAATATCAATTTGAATACGCGTAGCGCCTGCATCTAAACTGTTTTCAACGAGTTCTTTAACAACGGAAGCAGGACGTTCAACCACTTCACCGGCAGCAATTTGGTTCGCCAATCGCGCGGGTAGTATTTCTATGCTCATAGTGTTCCTAACACGAAAATTGACTAGCTTTGGGGGATATCAAGCTCTTGACCAATAAACAGAGTATTCGATTTTAAGTTGTTAGCAGTTTTTAATTTACTAACCGAGGTGTTGTATCTGTTTGCCAAAATACTTAACGACTCGCCCGGACGAACTTTGTGTTTAGTCGGAAATTGCGATTTTAATTTCGCAAATAATGAATCATCCGGTGGATTTTGCAGATAATAACTTTTAATTGATGTGAAAATTGCTTTAGCTAAGCGCTCTTGATGCTGTGCTGTTTTTAATAATCGCTCTTCACGTGGATTCGAAATAAACCCGGTTTCGACCAAAATAGACGGGATATCTGGCGATTTTAATACAGCAAGACTGGCCGCCTGCGGCACTTTTTTATGTAGTTTGGCTACTTTCTTTAATTCACTCACCACTTCTTCTGCGACACTAAAGCCCGTTTTCATTGAGTGGTCCATCGACATATCTAATAGCGCTTGAGCTAAATATTTTTCACTCGCAGTATCTTTTAATACCCCAGCTGCACCACCTAAAAGCTCGGAGTGCTTTTCTTTATCCTCGATCCATTTACCGATTTCTGAGTTAGCACGACGAAGCGATAACACCCACACAGAGGCCCCGTTTGGCTGCGGGCTGGTAAACGCATCTGCATGGATCGAGACAAAAAAGTCTGCTTTTTTCTCTCTCGCAATACTGGTGCGCGTATTTAAATTTACAAAGTAATCACTGCGGCGCACCATACGCGAAATCATGCCCTTTTCAGCATCTATCATTCGCTCTAAGCGCTTGGCTATTTGTAGCGTGATATCTTTTTCGTAAGTGCCCGATGGCCCAATTGAGCCAGGATCTTCACCACCGTGACCCGCATCAATCGCAATAACGATATCACGCTCTTGCTGTAGCTCACGCTTTTTAACGCTGGTATTCGTTGCAGCCACAGGCTCAGCTTTCGGTGTTTTGTCTACAAGGTCAACGACTAAACGGTGTTTGTAAGGATCGGTAGGCAATAAGGCAAACACCACTGGTTTAGTGGCTCGCGCTAATTCAAAAACAAACCGTACACTTTTACTATCTTTTGGTTTTGAGTAACGCAGTTTTGAGAGTATCTGATGCTTTTTAGGGATATCAGGCAAGCTATCAAGCTTATCAGTATCTTTTAAGTCAATCACTAAACGGGCTGGGTTCTTCAGCATGAAATAGCTGTAATCTGGCTTGTCATTTAGATCAAATACCACACGGGTGCTATCTGGTGAGGGCCAAACACGTACGCTATTAATCGTATTTTGTGCAAGCGCAATCTGGCTCACAACCAAAAACATTAAAATAGTTAATAGTTTAAACGTACAACGACCCATTTTTACTCGTACACCTTTATTTTTATTTGTTTATTCTTGCGCGCTCTTAAGTTGCTTAACAATTGCCTGACCGCGGTCAGTTAAGCTGTTAATAGTAATCGCACGCGCCTCGCCTTCATAGCGTAGGGTGATATCAAGATCCGGTGTTGGGATAAATTCGCCGCCTTTTTCTGGCCATTCCACAACACAAATAGCCTGTGGTGAAAAATAGTCGCGAATTCCCATATATTCAAGTTCTTCAGGATCACCTAAGCGATACAAATCAAAGTGATAGACATCAGCTTTAGCTAATTGGTAAGGCTCAACCAGTGTATAAGTTGGACTCTTAACCTTACCTTGATGACCGAAACCTTGCACGATACCACGGGTTAATGTTGTTTTACCGGCACCTAAGTCACCGTGTAAATAAATAACAGCTCCTTGCTCCATTAATGCGGCAAGTTGCTTACCCATATTAACCGTTGCTGCTTCATCAGCGAGTGGAAAACCAACACTGTCGGTCATTATTACCTCATGAAAAACGAAAAAACATTACTTTGTTAATCATACCAGAATATTTTTGTAAGGCGAGAATCGCTCTTATGCCTAATTGGACATAAAAAAGCCGGCAAAGTTGCCGGCTTTTTAGCTTAAACAGAATTTTGTTTACAGACCTAGTTTCTTCTCAAGGTAGTGGATGTTTGTACCACCGTTTTGGAAGTTCTCATCTGCCAAGATTTTCTTGTGCAGTGGTGTATTGGTCTTGATGCCATCAATGACTAATTCATTTAACGCATTGCGTGAACGAGCAATCGCTACATCACGGTTCTCACCGTAACAGATCAGCTTACCAATCATTGAATCGTAATGAGGTGGTACTGTGTAATCTGCATAGATGTGGCTGTCCCAACGAATACCTAAACCGCCAGCAGGGTGGAATCGCGTGATTTTACCTGGTGAAGGAATGAATGTTTCTGGGTCTTCCGCATTAATACGGCACTCAATTGCATGACCACGAATAACCACATCTTCTTGTGTGAATGATAATGGCTGGCCAGCAGCAATTTTTAGCTGTTCTTTGATTAAGTCAACGCCAGTGACCATTTCTGTTACTGGGTGCTCAACCTGAATACGGGTATTCATTTCGATGAAATAGAACTCGCCGTTTTCGTATAAGAATTCGAACGTACCTGCACCGCGATAACCGATTTCGATACACGCACGTGTACAACGGTCACCGATAAACTTACGCATTTCAGCTGTAATACCTGGTGCTGGTGCTTCTTCAACTACTTTTTGGTGACGACGTTGCATAGAACAATCACGCTCACCTAAGTGAACTGCATTGCCTTGACCGTCAGCAAGTACTTGAACTTCGATATGACGTGGGTTTTCAAGGAATTTTTCCATGTAAACCATACCGTTACCGAAGAATTGCTTCGCTTCTTGTTGCGTTAGTGCAATTGAATCTACTAATTCTTTTTCGCTGCGCACAACACGCATACCACGACCACCGCCGCCGCCTGCTGCTTTAATGATTACAGGGTAACCAATACGCTTAGCGATTTGAATATTGCGCTCGTTGTCTGCGGTTAATGGGCCGTCAGAACCTGGTACACATGGTACACCCGCTTTACGCATCGCTTCGATTGCAGAAACTTTGTCACCCATTAGACGAATCGTGTCGCCTTTAGGGCCGATAAATACAAAGCCACTTTGCTCAACTTGATCAGCAAAGTCTGCATTTTCCGAAAGGAAACCATAACCTGGGTGAATAGCAACCGCGTCTGTTACTTCTGCCGCTGCAATAATGCGCGGGATATCTAGGTAACTTTCGCTTGCAGCTGGTTTACCAATACAAATTGTTTCATCTGCCAGTAACACGTGCTTAAGATCACGGTCTGCCGTTGAATGCACAGCAACAGTTTTGATCCCAAGCTCTTTGCAGGCGCGCAGTACGCGAAGTGCAATTTCACCTCGGTTTGCAATGACTACTTTATCTAACATAGAGTTGGCCTTTTGTTGCGCTATTATTCAATGATGAATAAAGGTTGATCGAATTCTACTGGCTCGCCATTTTCAACTAAGATAGCTTTTACTGTGCCTGCTTTATCAGATTCGATTTGGTTCATCATCTTCATTGCTTCAACGATACATAACGTGTCGCCAACATTTACTTTTGAACCTACTTCTACATAAGGCGCTGCTTCAGGAGAAGCTGCTGAGTAGAATGAACCAACCATAGGTGATTTAACTTGGTGACCTGTTGGTGCTGCTGGCGCTGCGTCTGCTGCTGGTGCTTCAGCTACTGGAGCTGGTGCCGCCGCTGGAGCAGGTGCTGCAAAATGTTGCGGCGCATACTGCATTGCAGGTGCTGCAGCCATGTTGCTACGATTGATGCGTACTGATTCTTCACCTTCAGTGATTTCTAATTCAGCAATACCAGATTCTTCTACTAGTTCGATAAGTTTTTTGATCTTGCGAATATCCATTGATCGACCCGCCTGTTAGTTATTTAAAAATTAATGTGTGTTTTGCAACCGGCTAACAGCAGCTTCAAGTGCCACCTTATAACCCATTGCTCCTAATCCAATAATGACGCCTTGTGCCACATCCGAAAAATACGAATGATGGCGGAATGCTTCGCGAGCATGCACATTAGTTAAATGCACCTCGTAAAAGGGAATGTTTACACTAAGCAATGCATCCCGTAAGGCTACGCTAGTATGCGTAAATGCAGCAGGGTTAATAATAATTGCATCAACCACTTGCCATGCATCGTGAATACGTTCTATTAATGCTGCTTCACTGTTACTTTGGAAATGCGTTAATTCAACATTGTGACCGGCAGCAACCTGACTAAGTTCAGCTATAATCTCATCAAGAGATTGAGTACCGTACTTTTCTGGTTCACGCTTGCCAAGCATGTTTAAATTTGGCCCATTTAGAACTAAAAGTTTGAATTTTGCAGCCATAATACGCGATATATCCTATAAGTAAGCAGTTTAACCATATTCACCATAAACCCACGCTTAACCTAAGCGTGTTGATGTAAAATAGCAACTATTTCTCACGTTAACCACCTATTATAGATATTTCGACGTAAATAGCAGCAAAATACTGGTCTAATCACTACCTATTCGCGGCAAAGGCAGGCACAGCAAGGCACACAACAAGGTCATTCTGAGCATTTTCCTGCTGATAAATTGAACTTCACCAAGTGAAATTACGACTTTTCATTGAAAACCACCATTTTTTACGAGACAGAAACAAAAACGCCACTCAGATGAGTGGCGTTTCGCTATTTTCTTGCACGTTTGCGTTTATTTAGCGCTATTTCGTACTTTTGCTAAATGCTCAGCAAAGTCTTTGGCATTTAAAAAGCCAGTTACGCGTTGCTCTAAAAGCTCATTACCTTGAGTATCAAAGAACAGAATGCTCGGTAAACCAAAGACTGTGAACTCTTCCATTAGCTCAATTGTTTTTGCATCACTTTCGGTTAAATCGATTTGGATTAACTCAAAGTGAGCAAACTGTGCTTGAACATTCGTATCAGGAAACGTGTAGTGTTCAAACTCTTTACACGCGACGCACCAGTCTGCGTATAAGTCGACCATCACTAAGCGCCCTTCGCTACTTGCAGCTGCAATTTCGTCTTTCAATTCACTTAAATTAGCAACTTGTTTAAAACCATGTGTTTGTGCTGCGGCTTCGGCAACTACCGCTTTACTCGGCCAAAAATAATTTTTCGTTAGGCTCGCCCCCGTCACAACCAGTAAAGTTGCAGCAAACCAGAGTGCTGTTTTTAGCTTGCCTTGTGATTGCGCACTTTGCCAATGGTGTAAATAAAGTGCGGTCGCAAGTGCTAATAAACCCGCCATTAACCAAATGATTTCAATATCAACAATACGCTCAAGCAGAATTAGCGGAACGACCAGCATGATGAAGCCAAATAACGTTTTCACTTGCTCCATCCAACCACCGGCTTTGGGTAGTAATTTACCGCCAGAAGTCCCCAGTAATAATAGCGGTAAGCCCATGCCTAAACTGAGTACATAAAGTGTTAAACCACCGACCAGGTAGTCACCACTTTGCGCTACATAGAGTAAAGCAGCAGACAATGGCGCTGTTGTACAAGGTGACGCAATCAAACCAGACAACACACCCATCATAAATACGCCAACATAGTTACCGCCTTTTTGCTGGTTACTTACCTGAGTAAGCTTATTCATCATGCCGCTAGGCAGCTTAATTTCGTACCAGCCGAACATCGACATCGCCAGCAATACAAACAAAATACTAAAGCTAATTAACACCGTTGGGTGCTGCAAGTACCCTTGTACTTGACCACCTAATGATGCAACCACTAAGCCCAGTGCAGCATAGGTAACGGCCATCCCTTGCACATAAACAAACGACAGCGAAAACGCTTTTTTAGTCGATAAGTTCTGCTGACCCGCTATAAGGCTCGACAAAATCGGAAACATTGGAAATACGCAAGGCGTAAAAGCCAGACCAATACCCACTAAAAAGAAGATTACTAGGTTGGTCAATAAGCCCTGCGATGCCAGTTTATCGGTATATGACTGCTCACCAGCTGGTTTTGCTACTTCTTGAGAAACGTTTGTTGATGCCTCATTGGTATCAGCTGCTTGTGTTAATGCCGCCAGCGCATTCCCCGCTGACGCGGTTTGTGAAACTTGCTCGCCAGCAATGACAGATAAAGGAATGGTTCTAACTTCTGGCGGATAACAAAGTCCAGCTTCAGCACAGCCTTGAAAACGCACTTTAACAACCGCCCCTTCCGTAACATTACTGAGCTTAGTTACCACACTCAATGAGTTAAAGAAGACCTCGGTTTTGCCAAAAAACTCATCCTCTATGATTTGCCCTTTGCCAAGATCTGGGATTTCAATATCAGCGCCTTTAGCAATTATTTCGACTTTCTTTTTATAGAGGTAATAATCAGGCGCTATATCCCAGCCAATAAATAAGGTTTTGCCTTGCTGGTCAAAATCAAAAACAAAGGCCTGATCAACTGGCAGAAATGTTTGCTCAGCAGGTTGTAATAGATTTCCAAGTAAATTGTTATTACTTGCACTGGCCGGCACAAGCCACAGTGCGCACAGTAATAAAAGGAACGATCGCATTAATTAAGTACCTCATCCATCCAATTAAAATAGGCTAAATTGCCTGTTGCTACATCAACGACCTGAATTTCTGGTATCTCATAACTATGTAATTTCTTGATAGTTTGGATCACTTCATTCATTTTTTCTGACTTTGTTTTGATCAGTAACTTACTTTCTGTAGCTTGAGTTATCTCGCCATCCCACATGTAAATAGATTCGATTGTAGGCATAATGTTCACACAAGCCGCTAGCTTTTCTTTAACTAGATGTTGTGCCAACTGACGGGCTTCAGCCTCATTCGCACAAGTAGTAAAAATAAGTCGAAAATGCGTAGTCATAAGGAACCTTTGTTTGATTACGTGAGTCGCACCATAGTAGCCGATAGTAACTATAATGTGTAGCGAGCAAGGTGATCCTAGGTTCCACCTTGAAAAATGACCTGCTCACCCCTATTTATATTTCACTGACTCGAAAGAGAATGACATTTTTTAGAGAGCGTTATGTTTAGATTTTTGTTTTTGTTATTTATTTTAGTGCCGATTGTGGAGATTGCGTTACTCATTCAAGTGAGTGAAGTAATCGGCGGCTTTGCCACCATAGCGCTTGTGATTGTGACCGCGATTGTCGGTGCGAAATTAGTGAAGCAGCAAGGCATGGGCGCGATTCAAAACGTGCAATTACAAATGGCACAAGGGCAAATGCCTGCAAAAGAATTATTTACTGGTTTATGTGTGATTATCGCCGGCGTTTTATTAATGACACCTGGCATTATGACTGACTTTTTTGGCTTTTTATTACTCACGCCAGCAATCCGCAACAAACTAGCTGCAGGCCTTGCCAGCCAAGCGACAGTGCGTATGAGTACGCAAGCAAATCAAGGCTCTGCACACTTCCAATATCATAGCAAAGCAGCCGCTCATGAAGAGCCAAACCATCAACCTACAACTATTGATGGTGAATTTGAGCGAAAAGATTAAAATTTTTTAATTTTTGTACTTGGATTTTTTTAAGCCACCCCCATTAATGAAGGCAATGAAACGCAACGGGTGGCTTAGCACTCCCCTGCAATAACATAAGATTTTTTCTGTACTGTTCAGAAACTGTTAGGAGAACTAAATAAATGAACATTCGTCCTTTACATGATCGCGTCATCGTTAAGCGTCTAGAAGAAGAAACTAAGTCTGCTGGCGGTATTGTATTAACTGGCTCTGCAGCTGAAAAATCAACTCGCGGAGAAGTTATCGCTGTTGGTAATGGCCGCGTTTTAGACAACGGTGAAGTAAGAGCATTAGAAGTAAAAGCCGGTGACACTGTGCTGTTCGGCTCTTATGTTGAAAAAGTTGAAAAGATCGAAGGTCAAGAGTACCTGATCATGCGTGAAGATAACATTCTAGGCATTGTAGGCTAATCCTACTTTTCATTTAGCAACCCGTTTACAGAATTTAAGAGGAATTAAATCATGGCAGCAAAAGAAGTACTTTTTGCAGGTGACGCACGTGGCAAAATGCTAACTGGCGTAAACATTTTAGCAAACGCAGTAAAAGTAACTTTAGGTCCTAAAGGCCGTAACGTTGTATTAGACAAATCATTCGGCGCTCCAGTGATCACTAAAGACGGTGTATCTGTAGCAAAAGAAATCGAGCTTGAAGACAAGTTCGAAAACATGGGCGCACAAATGGTTAAAGAAGTAGCGTCGAAAGCGAATGACGCTGCAGGTGACGGTACAACAACTGCAACTGTATTAGCGCAAGCTATCGTAAACGAAGGCTTAAAAGCAGTTGCAGCGGGTATGAACCCAATGGACCTTAAGCGTGGTATCGATAAAGCTGTTGCCGCTGCTGTTCAAGAACTTAAAGCACTTTCTGTTCCTTGTGCCGATGCTAAAGCAATTGCACAAGTAGGTACTATTTCTGCTAACTCTGATAGCGAAATCGGTAACATCATTGCTGAAGCAATGGAAAAAGTAGGCCGTGATTCAGGCGTAATCACAGTTGAAGAAGGTCAGTCGTTAGAAAACGAACTAGACGTAGTTGAAGGTATGCAGTTTGACCGTGGTTATCTGTCTCCTTACTTCATCAACAACGCTGAAAAAGGCGCAGTAGAGCTAGACAACCCATTCATTCTACTTGTAGACAAAAAAGTATCTAACATTCGTGAGTTACTACCTACATTAGAAGCCGTAGCTAAAGCTAGCAAGCCTCTACTTATCATTGCTGAAGACCTTGAAGGCGAAGCGCTTGCAACGCTTGTAGTAAACAACATGCGCGGCATCGTTAAAGTATCTGCAGTTAAAGCGCCAGGTTTTGGTGACCGTCGTAAAGCGATGCTACAAGACATCGCCGTATTAACTGGCGGTACCGTTATTTCTGAAGAAATCGGTTTAGAGCTAGAAAAAGCAACAGTTGAAGACCTAGGTACAGCTAAGCGCGTTGTAATCACTAAAGATGACACAACAATCATCGACGGTGCAGGTGAAGAAGAGGGCATCAACGGCCGTGTTGCACAAATCAAAGCACAAATCGAAGAAGCAACGTCTGACTACGATAAAGAGAAACTACAAGAGCGTATGGCTAAACTAGCTGGCGGTGTTGCAGTAATCAAAGTTGGCGCAGCAACTGAAATCGAAATGAAAGAGAAAAAAGACCGCGTTGAAGATGCGCTACACGCAACTCGCGCAGCGGTTGAAGAAGGTGTTGTACCGGGTGGTGGTGTTGCATTAGTTCGCGTAGCTAGCAAACTTGCTGAGCTTATTGGCGACAACGAAGACCAAAGCCACGGTATTAAAGTTGCACTTCGTGCGATGGAAGCACCACTTCGTCAAATCGTAACGAACGCAGGTGACGAAGCATCAGTTGTTGTTAACTCAGTAAAAGGTGGTGAAGGTAACTACGGTTACAACGCAGCATCTGGCGAGTACAACGACATGATCGAAATGGGTATCTTAGACCCAACTAAAGTAACGCGTTCTGCACTACAGTACGCTGCTTCAATCGCGGGTCTTATGATCACAACTGAAGCAATGGTTGCTGAAATCCCTAAAGATGACGCGGGTGCTCCTGATATGGGCGGCATGGGCGGCATGGGTGGTATGGGCGGCATGATGTAATCATCCCCCTGGTAAAAATCTTTATTTAAAGATATTACCCGAAGGTACCTCCCCTTCAAAAGAAAGCCCCTATAAACAAATGTTTTTAGGGGCTTTTTTACGATTATAGAAACACAGTCTGATTTAAAATTGCTAAACTCTATTTAATTAGAGCTGCTCTTAGCTACTTACCTTTCTTTGGTTTACCTTTATCTGATTTAGCAGCCTCACTGACAATCATGTCTTTTTGCTCTTCGGTGATTAAAGCTTGATCTAAAAGCTCTTCTGCCGCTTTTGCAACACAACTGACGTATTTACCATGGTTAGCAAACTCTGATGATTCTCCACATTGTGCAGCCATATGTTGCTCAACAGAACATCCTTCATAAGTTACCGCTTCTGAAGCTGGGGTATTAGGGCAATAATCAAGATCATTATTCACACCATCGCCGTCAACATCGGCATCACATACATCGCCTTGACCATCCTGATCAAAATCTAGCTGATCAGGGTTTGCAACTTCAGGGCAATTGTCCACAGCATCAGGTATACCGTCTTGATCCATATCTTCATCAACGATACCTATCGGGTCACTGATAGTTGAAACAAGACAGTAATCATCACATGAATAAGTTAATGAAGTTGGCATCTGATCCCATACAGCCAAAATAGTACCGTGCATTGCATCATTTGTGTAAATTAGCCAATATTGCCATCCCCAATACACATCATATGATGCTCCACCATCATTAAGGATTGTATAACTGCTCGGTCTTGGTTGAATATCAAATGCGCCTATGCCTGAGCCATAGTTGAACATTTGCATTGCAAATTTTCCATCTTCAGTCCGAAAACCATCATCATACATTTGCTGCGTAGTGTAAGTTCCAAACGTTCCAGCAGATACAACCTGCTCAGACGATACTGAGATTGTCGAACCATTAATACTGCCATTTGTGGGTTGTAAGTGAATAGTTCCAGTCATAGCTGTCACATCTGCAAATGCCACTGCAGACACAAAACACGAGGCCACTCCTGAAATAAGTAAGTGCTTATTCATATTTATATCCTTAAATTTGGTAGGGTTGGAATGTGCATTCCAAACATCACCCAGAAGTTTAGCGAAGCAGTATGAGGCAATTTTATAAGGTGTATAAAACATTCCCGAGACATGGCGAAACGAGCTTTTCTGAAACTGCGGCTTAATATTTGTAGACAATCCCAAAAAAGTCAATTTACAACCAGCAGTAATTTACAAAAAATTTACTGGTGTTACCGCGAAGATTTAAATTTAAAACCAAAAAACAGGATAGAAATAAAAGCAATGAAAATCAACACCTTAATAATCGACAGGATTCGAGAAGTAAGAATTTAAGATAGCATGCGAGTCCAAGTTACTTTGTCTAGATTATTTGTACCATTTAACAGAACAATAAGCTAATAGCTAAGTTCACAAGCCCCGCCATACTTCTTTTTCAACGATTGGCATGTTGAATAGGCATATCCACAACGCTTTTCACCTTTAAGTATGTGGCAATATGTTTGCTTATCAGCTCGCTTTTTATTATGGCAGTGATAGCTACCATTGGAATGGTTTGTATGACAGCCTGATGCGTTAGTACGCCCCGAATGCGCACTGAGACCTGAACTTACCAAAAGAGCGACTGCTAATAATACCTTAACCTTATTCAAAACAAACTTCCCTATTACATTTGAACTAAGGTAATAATACTAGCATGAATTCACCAAAAAGCTTAAAAACCAACAAAATAGTAGTAGTTATGATGTTTTTATACTTGCGGCTTAAAACTTACAGCTTAAAAACTTACAGCTTAAAACTTACAGCTTAAAGCTGCCATTAACCAACTCCCTCACTATCGCAAACAAATCACTCGGCAACATGCCTCTTTCGCCTTCACGCTCTGAGGCAATATCCCCGGCTTTTGCATGTAATGTTACACCCAAACATGCTGCTTGCTGAGGAGTAAGCCCCTGTGCGATCAGTGCCGCTATGATACCTGTTAATACATCACCACTGCCGCCAACCGCAAGTGCAGGATTTCCATCTCTACACACCCATGTTTGGTTATTATCAGCAATTAAACTACCAGCGCCTTTGAGTACACAAGTAGTGGTATAGCTGCGCGCAAGCTGTTTTACTGCATGAAAGCGATTTTCTTCAATATCAACCGTGCGGCAATTCAGTAATCTTGCAGCCTCACCGGGGTGCGGTGTGATTACTGTATTCGCTAATGGGAATGACGAAGCATGCTGAGCTATTAAATTAAGTGCGTCGGCATCAATAATCAGTGGCTTGTTATTAGTGAAACAATACTGCATGACAGTTTCAAAGGTTGTTTCGGACCAATCGTCCTGACCAAGCCCTGGGCCAATAGCAATACAACTCGCCCACTCTAGCGCACTAATTAAATTTGTATCGGTAACCATAAGTTCAGGACGCCCGATGCTCACTGGCAAAATAGAACTGCTATGGGTATACACTTTGACCATGCCCGCACCAGTGCGAAGAGCGGCCTCTGCAGTTAAACGAATTGCGCCGGCGGTGCCAGCATTACCACCAACACACAATAATTTTCCATGACTGGTTTTGTGGCTGTTATTATTGCGCTCAGGAAGCCTCGGCTGCGTCTGATAGTTGATAAGCTCTGCAGCGGGTGATGTCAGTTTTAAAAAGGCATCTTCAATACCTAAATCAGCAAACTCTATGTTACCTGCATGTGCTCGCCCTTGCCCTGTCACTAAACCTTGTTTAATCCCCACAAAAGTCACAGTGAGTGCAGCTTTAATTGCGACTCCCTGTTCGACACCTGTGTCTGCATGAATACCTGAGGGTAGGTCGATAGCAACTATCGGCACTTGGCTTTCGTTGGCAGCTTTAATTAAGGTTGAAAAAGGCTCGCGCACCTTGCTTTGAATACCTGTACCAAGTAAGCCATCAATAATGATGTCTGCTTGCTCAATAACGCTTATATCCGCTGTTATTGCTCCTCCTGCGTCGAGCCAAGCTTGCTGAGCACTAAGGGCATCCCCTTTGAGCGGTTTGTCGGGCATGGCAGCAATAACTCTAACCTGCTTCCCCGCTTGTTTCGCTAAGCGAGCAACAACATAACCATCACCTGCATTATTACCAACCCCCGCTAACACAACGAATACATTTGCATCAGCAAAGTGATTAATAGCTTGTTGGTAAGTAGCCTGCCCTGCTCGCTCCATAAGCTCATACATACTGATACCACAGTGCTTGGCAGCGGGTCCTTCATTTTCACGAACTTGCTCTGCTAAAAATACCGACTGCGAGAGAGGTACTGACATATCAATCCTTAAATTGGCCTTTTAATCAGCATATAAGTACAGCTGAATGCAGTCAATGAGGCATAAAAAAACGGCGCGTAACTTACATTACGCGCCGTTTTTCTGAAGCTATAATAACTTACTCTGTGTCTGGTAAGTTACGACCGTAGAAGATCTCTTGCATCTCACGAGTTAGCTTAGAACGAATTTCTTCTTCTTCGTCTTCAGAAAGATCCGCGGTAGAAACACCGAATAAATAAGTATTCAAGTCAGTTTCTTTTAACATCATCTTCGTGTGGAACAAGTTCTCTTGATACACGTTCACGTCCATCATTTGGTACGCTTCTTTAGTATCTTCAGTCATGTAGTTCTGAATTGAGTTAATTGCATGGTCGATATAGTGCTTAACACCATCAACATCACGGGTGAAACCACGTACGCGATAGTCAATTGTTACAACATCAGACTCAAGGCTGTGAATTAAGAAGTTTAACGCTTTTAATGGCGAGATAATGCCACACGTTGATACTTCGATATCAGCACGGAATGTACAAATACCATCATCAGGGTGTGCTTCTGGGTATGTGTGAACACAGATGTGGCTCTTATCTAAGTGCGCTACAACTGTTTCAGGAAGAGGACCTGGCGCTTCATCAACGTCATACGTTGTTTGTTGCTCAATCGGCTCTTCTGAGATCAAGATTGTTACACTGGCACCTTGCGGATCATAATCTTGGCGAGAAACATTCAAGATGTTTGCACCAATAATATCCACAACTTCACCTAAAATATCGGTAAGGCGATCAGCACTATACTGTTCGTCGATATATTCAATATATTCTTTACGCTGTTGTTCAGTCTTTGCGTAACAAATATCGTAAATACTAAAGCTTAAGCTCTTAGTTAAGTTATTAAAGCCATGAAGCTTAATTTTATCGAAGGGTTTATTCATGCTAAACCAACCTTTAAACGAGTGAAACCTGCACCAGCAGAAATAAAAGTTCGCGGATTTTATACGAAATTTGTGCTCGGAAAAAGCGTTATTTTACCTGTTCTTGCACAACTTCATGACTATGCGTAATTTCTACTGTTTTATCAAGCATTAAGGCAACAGAACAATACTTTTCAGCTGACAGTTGAACAGCGCGAGCAAGGTGCTTTTCAGAGACATCGTTACCGGTAACCACAAAGTGTAGGTTAATCTTAGTAAACACGCGAGGCGCTGATTCTGCACGTTCAGCAGTTAGCTTAACTTGTACGTCAGAAAACGACTGCTTCGCTTTTTTCAAAATGCTAACAACATCAACAGATGAACAACAGCCTGCTGACATTAACACCATTTCCATTGGGCTTGGTGCTGCACTATCGCTACCTGCATCAAAAACTACATTGTGACCTGAATTTGAAAGGCCAATAAACGTATCACCTTCTACCCATTTTACATTCGCTTGCATGTGTTTTATCTCTTAAAGTTATTTTGCTTGATTGTAAGCAAGTCACACACAGATGCAAGGGATAAGAGGTGAGCTTTAGAGGAAAGCGAGTCACTTATTTTAAGCTACTCGCTGAAGACGAGAGATTGTGTGGTGCTTTAT
Source organism: Pseudoalteromonas sp. S4492 (assembly GCF_005886115.1). Classification (NCBI taxonomy): domain Bacteria; kingdom Pseudomonadati; phylum Pseudomonadota; class Gammaproteobacteria; order Alteromonadales; family Pseudoalteromonadaceae; genus Pseudoalteromonas; species Pseudoalteromonas sp. S4492. Next base: position 39,089 of record NZ_PNCP01000046.1, on the reverse strand, counting down.
AAACTAGGCGTTTTCTACAACAGCACTGTCGAATAAGTTTTTCACCAATCCGGCAAACTCATCGATAAAAGCATGCTGTTCAACGGTTACAGTGTGATTCGTGACACTACTAAGAACTTCTTGTAGGTCGTAAACAATACCGTCGACTTCGCGGACTATTTGACTACGTTGTTCAGTATTAAGCTCTGTATGTTGCTCGCAAAGTAACATGACGTTTTCTGCTATCACGTCTTCAATCAGCTCTAACACTGTTGGAGCTCCTGGTTTAATTTGACCTGGCTTCTCAAAAAGCGCTAAATTTTGAGTGAGATACATGACAAGATCATCGTACCCTTGCCTATCTAAAACCATACGACTGCACACCTAATAAAAAACTATCTCTTTAGATTTAAGCAGAAAGCGCTTTTAATTGCTACCTTTGCTAGACATCTCATACAAAAAAAGCAGCCTAAGCTGCTTTTTGTAATGATTTACGATTATTAATCGATTTTTAAGCCTGGACTCAATGTCGCTGGCATCGCTACTTTTTCAAGCTCAACTGAAGCGACTGGGTATGCACAATAGTCAGCTGCATAGTAGGCACTTGCTCTGTGGTTACCTGATGCGCCAATACCACCAAATGGTGCAGCACTTGATGCACCCGTGATAGGACGGTTCCAGTTCACGATACCTGCGCGAATACGACGTAAGAAGTGATCGTAATCAGCGGCGCTGTCGCTTAATAAACCTGCTGACAAGCCAAAGCTTGTGTCATTTGCTTTATCAATAGCAGCATCAAAATCAGTAAAACGGAATACTTTAAGCAGTGGTCCAAAGTGCTCTTCATCTGGGAAGTTAGCAACGTTTGTACACTCTAAAACACCCGGTGTTACAAAGCCGGTATTTTCTTTGTGAGTTAGCTCAACAAGTACGTCTGCACCTAGCTCAACAAGTTGCTTTTGTGCAGCAACCATACCTGCAGCCGCTGTAGCAGAAATCATCGACCCCATGAAAGGTTGATCTTCTGCGTCGTAGTCGCCCACTTTAATTGCTTTAGTTGCTTTAATAAGACCCGCTAAGATGGCATCACCTTGCTCACCTTTTGGTAAAAACAACTTACGCGCACACGTACAACGTTGACCAGTAGAAATAAACGCTGATTGGATAATATCGTGGATAGCCGCTTTAGTATCAGCAACATCAGTAACGATTAACGGGTTATTACCGCCCATTTCCAACGCTAAAATTTTACCCGGTTGACCTGCAAACTGTTCATGTAAAATATGACCCGTACGAGAAGAACCCGTAAAGAATAAGCCGTCGATACCTTTGTGAGATGCAAGCGCTTTACCTGTTTCAACTTCACCTTGCACAAGGTTGATAACACCCGCAGGTAGACCAGCCTTTTGCCATAACTTTAACGTTAACTCAGCAACTGCTGGCGTTAGCTCAGACGGTTTAAATACCACGGTATTACCAGCTAAAAGTGCAGGTACAATGTGGCCGTTTGGTAAGTGACCAGGGAAGTTATACGGACCAAACACAGCGACAACGCCATGAGGCTTGTGACGGATCATCGCACGACCTTGTGGCATTGGGTTTTCAACATCACCTGTGCGTTCTAAAAATGCTTTTTCAGAGATAGCAATTTTACCCACCATCGCACCTGCTTCAGTGCGAGTTTCCCAAAGTGGTTTACCGGTTTCTTGTGCGATAGCAATCGCTAATTCTTCGCTGTGTTCTTTAAGCGTTTCTGCGAATGTTTTTACAATCGCTAAACGCTCTGCAAATGTTTTATCAGCCCAGCTGTAGAACGCTTCACGTGCAGCAGCAACGGCGCTGTCTACTTGCTCAGCGGTTGCTGTGTTTGCTTGCCAGATTACATCGTTATTTGCTGGATTTACAGATTGAAAATCATGCCCAAGGCCCGCTTGCCATTGACCATTAATAAATTGCGCTGCATGAGTCATTAATATGTCTCCTGAATTTTATAGTGTTGCAAGTGAAACTGAATCGCCAGCTTCTAGGTGAAGCGCCTTGGCAAGTTCACTTGAAATTGTGATGGTATCGGCATCACACGTAAGGCTCACTTCAGTCACGGTTGCTCTAAAATCAGCAAGCTTGTCGTTTGCTAACAATACCGTGGTGTCGCCTTGGCTTTCACCAATCTCAACTTTTACTGTTCTTGCGTTACGCACTGTGGCGATATTATCGACCTTAGCTTCAACAGTTGGACCCGCATCAAAAATGTCTACATAACCATTAAAAGTAAAACCTTCACTCTTTAATAGTTCAATCGCTGGGCGTGTATTGTCATGTACTTGACCAATCACAGCTTGCGCGTCTTTGCTTAGTAAGTTGACGTAAATTGGGTATTTAGGCATTAACTCAGCGATAAATACTTTCTGACCAATACCCGTTAAATAGTCTGCCGTCGGAAAGTCCATCGAGAAAAAGTGCTCTTCGAGCCATTGCCAGAATGGGCTTTCGCCATTTTCATCTGAAACACCACGCATTTCTGCAATCACTGTTTCAGCAAAACGCTCTTTATGTTGGTTAATGAACATAAAACGCGCTTTTGAAAGCAATTTACCGTTATTGTTTTTACGGTAGCCGTCTTTTAAGAATAAAGTGCACAGCTCAGTTGCACCTGTGTAATCATTACACAGCGTTAAAATATCAACGGCTTTATACACGTTTAGCGTACGAGATGAGTGAATCGCTTTGCTTAAATGATAATGATAAAAAGCATCATCTAAACCTACGGCAGCTTCAATACCTGAAGTCCCTACAACTTCTCCCGTTTCGCTATCTTCAAGAACAAACAAGTAACCTTCATCACCTGGCTGCTGCGCTGTTTTTGCGAATGAGCTGACAGAGTGATCGATTTTCTTTTGTAATAACTCTTCATTATTAGGCAAAGACGTAAAGCCATGTCCTGATTCATCAGCAATCTTTACTAAGGCTTGGTAATCGCTTTGCTGGATTGGGCGAAGGATCATCATAAGTCCGCTTGCTCCCTTATAAATAACGGTAAATTAAGAAATGAGGGCAAGCCTAGCTTGCCCTGAAATGACAGTTTCGCTTAGCCGTTTACGACTTTTGCAACTGCTTTTTCGAAACGAGCCATACCTTCGCGGATATCAGCTTCTGGAATAACAAGTGACGGTGTGAAACGAACAACATCAGCACCAGCAACTAAAGACATAACACCTTCTTCAGTACCGGCAACTAGGAATTCTTTTGCTCGACCTTTGAATTGCTCAGTCACCACTGCACCAATTAAAAGACCTTCACCACGGATTTCAGTGAATACATTGTACTTTTCGTTAATCGCAGTTAGTAACTCACGGAATAATGCTGACTTTTCTTTAACACCGTTAAGTACTTCTGGCGTATTTACTGTGTCGAATGCAGCTTCCGCTACTGCACACGCAAGTGGGTTACCGCCGTAAGTAGAACCATGAGTACCGACTTTTAAGTGCTTAGCAATATCAGTTGTCGTGATCATCGCACCGATTGGGAAACCGCCACCTAACGCTTTTGCCGTTGTTAAGATATCTGGAGTTACATTAAGACCTTGGTAAGCATAAAGCTCACCAGTACGACCAACACCTGTTTGCACTTCATCAAAGATAAGTAGTGCATTGTGTTTAGTACATAGCGCACGAACACCTTCAACAAACTCAGCAGTTGGAGAAATAATACCGCCTTCACCTTGCAGAGGCTCCATCATTACCGCACACGTATTGTCTGAGATAAGCGCTTCGAAAGCCGCTAAATCGTTGTAATCACAGTGCACGATATCACCTGGTTTTGGACCAAAACCATCAGAGTATGCAGCTTGACCGCCTACTGTTACAGTGAAGAATGTACGGCCGTGGAAGCCTTTATTGAATGAGATTATTTGTGACTTTTGCTCACCGTAATTATCCAGTGCAAAACGACGTGCTAGCTTAAGTGCCGCTTCGTTTGCTTCTGCACCTGAGTTTGCAAAATATACTTTCTCTGCAAACGTTGCATCAGTTAGCTTTTTAGCTAAACGAAGTGCTGGCTCATTCGTCATTACATTTGATAAGTGCCAAATTTTTTCGCCTTGCTCTTTTAATGCACTTACAAGAGCCGGGTGACAATGGCCAAGACAGTTAACAGCAATACCACCAGCAAAATCGATAAATTCGCGACCTTCTTGGTCCCATACGCGAGAGCCTTCGCCTCGAACTGGAATAACACTTGATGGTGCATAGTTAGGAACCATTACTTGATCAAATAATTCGCGATTGACTGTCATTTTATATCCTCATAATTGTAAGCACACACAGAGTAAGGTGGCGCTCTAAAGCTAAACTAAGCCATTTTACTTAGCCGATTGAGCTTAGCGCAAAATCACCAAAATTACTCTTTGGTTCAATTTTCATTCATCCATTATTTCAGAAAATTTTCGTCATGTCTCTTAGAAAACTTTCATGTAGCCCTTGAAAATAAAGGGCTTGAGATATTTTTTCATGGATAGTGAATAACTATTTGAAGGTTGTTTTTCACTCAAAATAGAACAAAAAGGCGTGCCGCTAGTGAGCCAAGCAGAGGCTAAAGAGAAAAAATTTGTTGCTGCGGATTGATAAACAGTGAATGAATAGTCGCAAAAAAATTAACAATTTTTTTAATTAATTTGGATATGAAAGCGATCAAAATTGCATTTTGCTAGCTGATCAAGCTCTTCTTTGCTGAAATCGAAGTGCGCAAACCAACGCTCAGTTTCGTCACTTTCGACCAGTTGATGCTCACTTAAACTTAAATACTGGGCATAACAACGGGCTTTTAAAATCACCTTGGTAAGTGGCAAATACTCATCGTTTTTAGCCAGTGGCGTCGTTAACTGCTGCATGACCGCATTAAATGGTAAATACCTAAAGGCCATTTTCTCAATTACGGTCGCTGTTACCTTCATCGACTGCTTGTTTAGCAAGGTGCTTAAAAACAAAGGGTCAGGTTTTAGTTCTAATAAAGCTGTGTGCAAGTCTTTCTTTTGCTCATCACGGGCTTTTGTTACTTGGCGTTGCCAAACTAACTCGAAAATACGAAGATATATGCGAACTAGCGCTATTTTACCCACATCGAGTAGCATACCTAAGGTAAACGCGTGCACCTCATTTACACCATTAAGCTTCGCAATCTCTTGAGCTGCGATAGCACATGCCATTGAATTATCACGAAGTCGACGTTTTAACAGCGGGAATGGTTCTGTACTGTGCGGCATCCAATGGCGTACCGCAAAGGTTGGCACCACAAATTTTAAGTTATCTAAACCAATATAGCGCAGCGCTAAAAGAGGATTATCAACTTTAACTGAGGTGTGTTTATTTCGCTGTTGACGGTAAAAAGGTAAATTCACAAACGCGACAAGCTCACGGCCTAACCAACTTAAGTCTTTAACTAAGGGCTCGAGTCGACCCACTGAGGCTGAACGCACAGCTAAAATATCTAAAATAGCAGGGACGCTATCTTGGATACCGATTGTTTCGTGAATCACGGCATCAATGTCTTCAAGCTGCTTATGCATGGCAGCTTCAATTACTTGGTGCAATTGCTTACTCGCTTGGGCGCGATACTTATGATGAGCAGTGCTGCTCTTTTGACGTTTTTTCTCGGCAGCAACTTCTACTTCTAATAGAGTACGCTGCTCCATTGACTCGCCATAATCAATTTCGAGGGTATGAATATAGCCAATTTGACGCTGTGCAAAACTGTGGCCAAGCAAAAGATCGTGCGCGCGCTCATTAAGCACCATCGCAGTCCTTTGTTGTCGGTTTTCTTCGGTCATTTGCACAGGCGTATTGTCGGTCATATTTGTTAATTCACTAGCCTAAGATTAGAAGCGAGTTAAAAAGTTAGCAAGTAATTCAAGCCCTTGTTGGGTCAAAATAGCTTCTGGATGAAACTGCACCCCTTCCAGTGCTAAATCATTATGCATGATACCCATAATTTCATCAAAATCAGAATTTTGTTCTGTCCATGCGGTAATAGTAAATTCATCGGGTAAACTTTGTTTATCAACCACAAGAGAGTGGTAACGACACACAGTCAGCGGGTTTGCCAAACCTTTAAACACACCTTGATTGGTATGTTTAACTAATGAAGTTTTACCATGCATCACTTGCTTTGCACGGATCACATCAGCACCGAGTGCCTGTGCAATGGTTTGGTGACCTAAGCAAATACCAAGAATAGGTAACTGGCCTTTTAATTGTTCAACCACTTGCAAAGAAATGCCTGCTTCGTTTGGTGAACATGGCCCAGGTGAAAGTACGATGTGCTCTGGGTTAAGTTGTTTAATCTCTGCGATACTGATCTCATCGTTTCGTTTAACTAATACATCTTGATCCAAGCGCTGAAAATACTGCACTAGGTTGTATGTAAACGAATCATAATTGTCGATCATTAACAGCATTGCGTGTAACCCAAAATTACTCAGTCAAAATAATGAAGGCGCATTTTACCCCAAGCACACATAAATGTCGGCAAAAAATGGGTTATTCCTCAGCGATTAAATGTGCTGTGAGGTCAGCCCTTTCTTGCTCATCAAGTTTTTGCGAGCATTTATTTGCAAAGTCGTAACGTACTAGTACAGTTTTACCAACGGCACAGCAGTTATCTTGCTGCCAAGCCTCTTGGCGCAGTACAAATGAACTAGAGCCGATGTGCTCAACACTGGTTTTCACTGTGACATCGTGACCATAAAACAACTCACCGACAAAGCTTACTTCAACTTTAGCAATGATCAGTTTCCACTCATAAGGGTTTAAATCGGGCGTAAAAAACCTGAAAATAGGCGCTCGGGCGGCTTCAAACCATACAGGGAGTACGGTATTGTTGATGTGCCCTAGCACATCTGTTTCGCTAAAGCGTGGTGTGATAGTTTCAGTAAACATAGTAACCCTATAAAAAATATAAACTAAAGGTAGCTCATGACGGACTTTATTCGCGTATACGAAAACGCCCTCAGCAAAGAATTTTGCGACAACTTTATCACGGTATTTGAACAAAGCCCGCATTTAAAACAAGGCATTACCTCAGGCGGAGTGGATCTAGCGAAAAAAGACAGCCGCGATTTATACCTTAATAATCATCCTGAATACGCTGAGCAACTTAAACACGTTCAACAAACGACTGCGGGTTACATCTTCAAGTACCTTGAAGAGCATATTTTTATGATGATTGGTGCCTTTGGTTTAAAAGTTTACCATCCGCAAACAGGCAAACCTGTTGACCTAACACAAGATAACTTTGAAGAAGTCGGCAAACCACAATTGCCGTTGCTCGTGCAGCAAATTTTCCGCATGGGTCCTATTCAAGCACAGAAATACGATATCAATAAAGGTGGCTACCCTTATTGGCATAGCGAGGTATACCCGCAAGCTGGCCACAACGAAGCTCTGCATCGCGTGCTGTTATTTATGTTCTATTTAAATGATGTAGAAGAAGGTGGTGAAACTGAGTTTTACTATCAACAACGAAAAATATCACCTAAACAAGGCACTATGGTCGTAGCGCCAGGCTACTTTACTCACACGCACCGTGGTAATAAGCCAATTTCAAATGATAAGTATATTTTAACCTCGTGGGTCTTATTCAACCGCGCGGAACAAATTTATGGCCAACCGCAATCCTAATGCTAAGCGGTAATAAGCTAAGCTAAAGCTATTAGTAGAAGGAGTGCAACGTTTGATGTTGCGCTTTTTTATGGCAATAAAAAAGCAGCCCACTCAGGCTGCTTAAAACTTATAGCTTAACTAAAACTAACAACTCAGATTTAACCTGCCAGTAATTGATCAAATAAATCAAAAACCTTATCAAGCTCTTCAATCGTGTTGTAGTGCATGCAACCAATGCGTACTACGCCGCCGGTTTCTAATACACCGAGCTGCTTACATAAGCCTTGAGCGTAGAAATTACCATCCCACACGCAAATATGTTGCTTACCTAAAAACTCAGACACAATACGTGGCTCAATGCCTTCAAATGTGAGGGCAAAAGTCGGTGTACGCTCAGTTAAACGATCTAAATCATCAATACCGAATAACTTTATACGCGGATAATTAGCTAAACGCGTTAAGAAATGCTTACTTAATGCCATTTCATGTTGTTTAGTAATAGCAAATGCAGCCGCAAGTTTTTCTCGGCGTGAATGGCTTTCGTCAAGTTCACTAATTGCAGCAATGTAATCAACAGCTGCAATTAAGCCAGCCAGCGCTTCAAAACTTTGCGTACCCGTTTCCCAGCGACCTGGCGCAACATCTTTTGCCGGCTCAACTTTGTATGGTGTGAAACCTTCAAGGTGTTCACGTTTACCATAAACAATACCAAGGTGAGGACCAAAGAACTTGTATGCAGAGCACGCTAAAAAGTCACAATCAAGCGCTTGTACATCAACCAGCTCATGAGGTGCGTAATGAACGGCATCAACATAAACTAACGCACCAGCCGCATGAGCAAGCTCAACAATGCGTTTAATATCATTAATTGAACCCGTCGTGTTCGACGCATACGTCACTGCAACAAGCTTTGTTTTGCTTGATAAAAGGCTTTCAAAATGTGCCATATCTAAGCTGCAATCAGCTTCGTTGATAAGAGCCGTTTTTACTGTCGCGCCTTTATCTTCAGCAGCTTGCTGCCAAGATGATACGTTTGAGAAGTGATCTGCATTGGTAACGATGATTTCATCATCATTAGTCCAATCACGCGAGATAGCGCGGCTAAAGCTGAACGTTAAGCTTGTCATGTTTGCACCAAACACGATTTGCTCTTTAGATGGGGCATTTAATAAATCAGCTGCAGCTTGGCGAGCATTTGCCATTAACTCGACTGTTTTGTCACTTGAGAAAAATGCACCACCTAAGTTTGAATTGTAGTAACCCAAGTAAGCAGTCATAGCGCTTAAGACTGACTGTGGCACTTGAGAGCCACCCGGGCCATCAAGGAAAATAGGTGACTGTCCTGCAACTTGTTGCATAAGTGCAGGGAATTGGCGACGTAATTGCGTTAAGTTCATGAGTTACCCTTAAGCAGTGAGTACGAAGCAATCAAGGTAACCTTCTTTGCTTGCGTCTACTTTATTCATTGGCGTTGCGTTGTGCCATACTTCACGGTCATTAATCAGTGCGAACATGCCGTCTTTAATTTCCATCTTGAAACATGGTTCAGCTTGTTGGTGTTCGTAAACAAGTAGCTCACCACCTTCTAGGTTTTCGTGTGATACACCACATACACATACGTGATCAAAACCATCTTGGTGAACACCTTCTGGCGCAGCAGGTGTGTCGCTGTCGATCGCAAGCATTCTAAATTGATGAATTTCTATATCGCGATCATCGCTAATACCTGTCATATCGCGGAACTGATTAACGATTTGCTTCATGCCATCCGTCGCTAATAAGCTATCTTCAAGGTTCTCATACGTGCGCTCTACATTACCCTGAAAGGTATTGATTGAGTCATCTTGCACGAATGCTTTTGTTGGTTGTAGTTTTAATTCACCATCAACAACTTTAATGACTGAATAACGACGCTTACGAAATTCACCATCTGCGTATGGATTAGCAGGTAGGTTAGCAAACGAAGGCTTTACTGCATCAATATGCGCTTGGCTTACAAAACGAAGTTGTAAAAGGTTCTGGTTGTTTAATGTAGTCATTTCGATCTCGCCTTATTACGTTGAGAATATTGGCGAGGATTTTAATTCAATTAGCGGGGAATTTTTGCGTTTTTATGTAAACCAGCAAAGCATAATGCATAATTTTAAGATCGTTACACTTGGCTTTTAGAATATTTAATCTAAAAAATAAAAACAGCCACAAATGTGGCTGTTTTAGATTGCACAATTTACTACACGTTTAATTGCTCATAGAAAGGGAAACTTGATCTTGTGACTGACAACTATTACCTGCTAAATACTTACAGAAAACGAGTTCGGTACGATTGTTACTGATAAGCTCAAGCAGCGTGTCTTGGCCATTTTCAATAAATGACAATTTACCATCAACCAATTGAACACCCGTGATACTTTGATCTCCAATCGTCAGTGAGTAATCGTAAGACTGACTATCTTCATTATAATCCTGCTCACTTAATGACCATGTTGTGCCATCGCTCTCATATAAAGTGAAGCTATATAAGTTGTAGTCGTAGAATTTATCAACTGCTGTTGAACTAGCATAATCATGTACATATAGATTGGCAGAGAATTTTTCTAGCACCCCAGTGCCATTATCATCGAACGCCACAGTACGCTCGACAAAATATCGGGCTCCATCAATAGCAATTAGCTTGTAAACAAACTCACCATAAAGGAAACATGTATCTAAGCTAGTATCACAGAAGTCAGTTGTTTCCCAACCTCCAGAGCTAGTATCTACATAAAGCCTTCTAATATAGCGGTTATTAACAAAGCTTCCCTGAAATGAACTTGTACTAAAGGTAAAGAAGATTTCACCATCGTCATAAATTTGGATTTCACTCCAATGCGAATCAATTTCATGGCCCTCTCTAAATCGATGACGACCAGAAAAATTACCTGTATTAATGGCTACTTCATTGCGTTTAACAAACATGCCTGCATCTACATAATCCCCCTCACTATCATTACCCTGGTCTAAGAATTGGTAACCAACGTTGATATTTTTAATGAAGTAGAGAGTATCTGTTGAATTATCACTGTTGTGATTAAGTACTAAGTTGCTATCAATGATCTGCCAACTAAACGTATCTTGCTCATCATTCAAAATATCTATGTAAGAGCCCGTTCCGTCAGCATTGATCTGCATATTTAATAGCACTCCTCCTTGTTCTGCGCTTACTGCCCATTGCCCTACGACATCATCACTAGCAACAGCAATTTCATCGCCATCAGCAAAAGCATAAACATTGGAACTTTCAGAGCTGGTATTCACTAAAACGTCATTCTCGTAATAGCTATATTCAACTGTTAGCCAATGCCAATTAAGCCCTTTTTCTGCCATTGGCATTAACTCAGCGTAACTGATCTCAGTTCGATACTGAACCTCAGTCATACCATCAGGGAAAGAGATATATTCTTCTACAACGATACTATCGATAGGTGATAACTCAATGTGATCATCAACTTCATACCAGTTGATATTTGAACTACCGTTGAGAGTTACAGCGCCAGTGTTATCCGCATTTAGTAATAAGCCCAAGGCTGGTGCATTATATAAATCACTGTTATTTAAAATATACTCGCCAGAAGCTAATAATGCAGGTTTAAACGTTGCGGTAATATCGCAATCAGCACCTGTGGTATAGACAAGATAATAGCCTCCTTCAATATATCCTTCGCATCCTGTAATTTCGTCAATAACATACCCTTCATCAGGGCTAATTACGAAAGATGCATATTGGTACCAATACGAAGTTTGACTGGTAGGTGAGAGGTTACCGTTCTGAGATGGATTCACAGTTAAGGTTACTTTAGGGCGCTTAGGTAAGTAACTAATTTGCGTATCAACTGAACAACTACTTCCTTGTTGGTATCGGCAAATAGTAACAGCATTTTCATCCGCAGAAACCAGTTCAACAAACCACGTATTACCATCAACTTGATAGCTTAATACGCCATCATTGAACGTTGCTATATGCTCAACACCATCAAAACTGACAACATACTCTACTTCACCTAAGTCATTATATTGCATGTAAATCGCATCTGAAGAGCTATCATCTTTATAAAATAAAATAGAACCCTCTAATAGCTCTTCAGTAAAGGCTGAGTATGACAAGTCTTTACTGTATTCATAAATGAATACCGATTTAACTTCATCATATGCCTCACCAGCCATAGTGTAATAAGTTAGCGTTCTGATAATGTAATAGGTGCTACCAACAATGTTAATGAATTCATGTTGCATTTCACTTTCAAGGTAACAGTCATCAGCAAAGCCATCACAGCTTGAAACAAGACCATATGTTTCTGAATAAAAGCGTTTTCTAGAGAAATTGCCATCTTCAATATGACCTTGGAAACTTGAATAACCTAAACCAATAGCAACACTACCATCAGGGTAAATATTCAAATCATAAGATTGAGAAGTACCAACAAAACCATGCCAACGACCAATAATATCCTCATCGGTTGTTGTTACATTCGCTTTTTTAATCATTAAGCCTGTTAATGTATTACTTGGCTCATCAAAACTAGTGTCTAATGCTACAACTTGATAGCCCGCAGAGAGGGCTTTCGTGAACCAAAACTCAATTAGCCCAGTTTCACCATTTTCATCATAACTAATAGATAACTTAGTATCATTGAGTACCCAACTAAATACCTCACTACTTTCACCCGTTACATCTCCTGTACCATCGGCATAAAAGCGTAAAGTTTCAGGTTCATCATCAGATGACGCAGAATCGTAATCATTGTCTCTGAGGTCTAAAATCCATGTGTTTTCTGTTAACTCAGCAGTGTTTAGTGCTATTGTTTTAGTTTTATCAATCAGGTTTGTTGTATAGGTTCGAGTACTTGAAGGCTCCACAACGGGTTCACTACCATTTTGGTAGTCCAATGTTCGCAGTGTGGTTTGAGTTACTTCAATCGTTCTGAAAACCTCGTTTTCTGCTAAAACTTGAAAACTAATATCTGTTAATTTTGTTTGCGCAATATAAGATTCATTGCCATCGTTATATTCATCAGTGTAAGTCACTACACTATTTGCCAATGCTAAAGTATACACTCCTGATTCTTTACTCATTGTCAGTGTTGAGCTTGTATTTGCATTAAGTTCACCCGTACCGTCACTTGCCAGGACAAGGTGATATGCATCATTGTTATAATAACGAGGTGAGTTAACGATAAAATCACCAACAATAGGCTCATCGCTATCAGAAACTAAGTTTTCATCTTTTTTAATTTCTTCTTTCGTCTCTTCAATGAGATCAGGATCTTTCTCATTTACTTCATCTTCAAAACTCTTAGCGGTATCTTCGTCACTGACAAGATCGAGTGTATTTTCTACGCCTTCAGGAAGAACATAGTTAGCATTATCCACGATGATTTTGATAAGAGTTGCCAATAGGATTTTTTCATCAGCATCAACATTTAGTAACGCTGCGTTTAGCTCTTCGACAGATTGAGGTTCTTCATTATTACGCGTTAAAAGCGCATACTCTGCGGTCGTCACATTCGTGATGTTGACGCCAAAGTTGTCTTCACTATCAAGCGTATTATCCTCACCAGCCTGTTCCAATAACGCTTGAATTGAGCTTAACTGTGAAACGAAAACAACCCCAGGATTGGTGCTATCAAGACCTTTTGCTTTAACCAGCACAAGCTTTTCACTTGCAGATTCGTCCACAACAAGCTCTATTGTATAGCGCCCGGTTGGATCTGCATTGACCGAAAAGACATCACTACCGACATTAATCTCTAACTCTGCATTAGCAATTGGTTGATCCGTTACTATCCCGGTAATTGTCACTGTTGATACATTTCGTTTAAATATAACGCTATGCTTTGCTGAAGCTGTTGCCCCATCGTTATCTGTTACAGTGACAGTGAAGTTAACAGTTGTATCAGCATCTATATCAGGTGTTTGAAAAGTAGCTTCTGCGCTTGTTAAGCCACCGCTTTGTGCAAAATCAAAACTAGCATCAGATGTCCAACTATAAGAAGCAATGCTACCGTCGCTATCACCAGCTACGGCGCTTAATTTAAATGAGGTTTGCTCTGTGCCCTCTGAGTCAGCACTAATAGAAACTGTTGGACTTTGATTAACGGGGTCTACAGGATCTGGTTTAGTTCCAGAGTCACTACTTCCACCTCCCCCGCATCCAACTAAAAATAAGGTACCAAAAACCGCGGCTAACAGCCGCTTTTGAATTAACATATCTATACTCCATTACATTCGCTTATAGCAGGGAAACTCTTAGCTATTTAAACGCTAAATCCCTTAACGTTGATAAAAAGCCACAGCGAACTGTGGCTCTTGGTTTACTCAATTAATTGCTTTTCTTACTTGCTGAAGCTGCTCTTGGAATGGCAGGCCTCTAAGGTCGCCTAAGCCTGCTGCCATAGTCAGTGCATAAATTTCACTTTCTAGACTCAGCATGTGTGCTTCAACGGTGTCTTTATCAATAGCCGCTTTTTGCTCCAAGTACTCAGCATAGAGGCTATCAATACGATCTATTTGCAGTGACAATAATGCTGCTTGTTGTTTAATTTGCTCGTACTCACGATAGTTCGCTTTGCTGTATGCTTCGCCTTGTTCTAATTGCTTGCGAACGTCCTGATAAACAGTCGGAAAAATATCGACTTTTTTGGAATTAGCTAGTGCATAAATTTTTTCGATATACTGAGAAAAATAAAACTGCACAACGGCGTCTTTTTCTAAATCAATGAGTTGTCCTAATAGCTTAGGTACATATTCAGCAACTTGTTGCTCTTGTCCATCGATGAGCATTTCCTTTAATTGCTGATGTTGCTTATCTAGCTCTCGATAACGCTTCTCATAAGAGGTTTCCGCATCCAATTGATCTAAAATTGCAAACTCATCTCTTATTGGCTGTAAAACAGAAGTGATCCTTTGCTTAGCAAGCTGCGCTTCAGCAACCAACGAAATGACTTCCTGACTTTGAGACATGATTTCATCTGAAACTGTATCCGATGAAAATAGTGACGCGCTTTTTAGCGCATATTCAGGAGCTAACCGTAGTTCATTAAATTCAGGTTCTAGCACCGCCCATACTTTGCGAGCCTTAGTTACACGCTCCTCATCAAATTGCGCTAGGTTATCTGCATCTATTTGATTATAAGCACTAAGGGCTTCTTGGAAGACACTTTGGGCTTTATCAAATGCTGCACGTATTTGCTCAGGTGTTGCTTCTTCGCCGGTAATACTACTAGCTAGAGAACCTAAATCTTGCTGTACAGAATCAATAGTTTTACATCCAGATAAAGCACAAATGAATAACGAGCTAACAATGACTAACTTGTTCATTAATAGCTCCACTGTAAACCAACGGCAAATGACACATTACTATATTCAACTTCAGGCACGCGCAGACGTTGACCATTTTCAAGATTCTTGGTCACAATATCGCGAGACTTGTATTGCGCATCAATACCGCCCATTAACGCAATATGCGACATTATTTGATAACGCAGTCCCACTCTCCCCAACACTCCCCAGCCATTAAAGCTGTCGGTAAGCGTGGTTGTTTCAAATTGGGTGTTTTGAATTTCTGAGTACATTGGCGTACTCAGCTCAGCTTCGGCATACCAACTGTATTTATTAAAACTGTCTTTCAAACGGCTATCGTAACGAGCACCTAAAGTAAGCAAGATACCCATTTGATCTTCTGACACAGAGACCACAGGTCGAAGCTGAGAATTGTAGTCTTGTTGGTCACCTATATTGTTTGCATTGTTCATACCCGGCAAGGTAAAACGTGCTGGGTTATCGGGATCCGCTGAGATAGCAATAAGTGCCTCATCAAATGCCGCTGCACCAGGCTGCACAAAGGCAAAATTTGAACGTGTAAAACTCGACGTAAAAAACTTGGTACCTAGGGTGAATTGTATCGCTTTTGAAAAGTTATATGCGCCTTTAAAACCAATCTCATTCGCTTTCGTTTTAAATGCATTTTCTTGAATATCGCCAAACTCAGCCAAGTGCCAAGTTTCAGTTTCAATTTCAGTCGAAATTGTTGCTGCGCTTTCAATATAAAAGCCCCATATATCATCAATCCCTGTATATGATTTCTGTCGTATTGCGGGGTTAGTAACATCAATTGATTGACTCAGCTTTCCAAATCCCGCTACATCATTGAGTGTTTCACTGTAGCTAATCGTTTCAAAACCGAGTCGAACTTCGCTAAAAGAGGGGTTAACAGCAAGAGCCGAACCGCTGAGAGGGAGTAAAAGAAGAAGTGCTTTCATTGTTCAATTCCTTGATTTGCAAAATCTATGCAGCCAAGAAATGATGCTTACCTTCCTTGGTTACAACATTAAACACAAAGTTACAACTGTTAACTTTTCACAACAATCAGTGTAGACAAATGTATTAATTTTACAAACCAAACTGAACAAAAACTTAATAAAAAAGCCCGCTAAATGCGGGCTTTTATACTAGTAAATTAAATTATTACTAATTATACGGCTTGCTGAACGATTACTTGGTCTGCCTTTTTAGTGTATTGAGGCATACGGTGGAAGTTCAGGTAGCGATACGTATCAGCTGCAGTTGCATTGATCTTAGCTGCATACTCTTGGTACTCAGCAGGTGTAGGTAATTTACCTAGGATTGCTGCTACTGCTGCAAGTTCTGCAGATGCTAAGAATACGTTTGCGCCAGTACCTAGACGGTTAGGGAAGTTACGCGTAGAAGTAGACACAACAGTTGCTTTATCAGCAACACGCGCTTGGTTACCCATACACAGTGAACATCCTGGAGTTTCGATGCGTGCACCTACACGACCAAAGATACCATAGTAACCTTCGTCAGTAAGTTGGTCTTTATCCATCTTCGTTGGTGGTGCAACCCAAAGTTGAGTTGGGATACGGCCACTGTAACCATCTAGTAGTTTACCTGCAGCACGGAAGTGACCAATGTTAGTCATACACGAACCGATAAATACTTCGTCGATTGTCTCGCCAGTAACGTCTGAAAGAAGACGCGCATCATCTGGGTCATTTGGTGCACAAAGGATTGGCTCTTTGATGTCTGCAAGATCGATTTCAAGTACGTGTTTGTACTCTGCATCTGCATCAGCTTCCATAAGCTCTGGGTTAGCTAACCACTCTTGCATTGCTGTGATACGACGCTCAATAGTACGAACATCGCCGTAACCTTCAGAGATCATCCACTTAAGCATTACGATGTTTGACTCAAGGTATTCAGCGATAGACTCTTTAGAAAGTTTAACTGTACAACCTGCAGCTGAACGCTCAGCTGATGCATCAGAAAGCTCGAAAGCTTGCTCAACTGTTAGATGCTCAACACCTTCGATTTCTAGTACACGACCAGAGAATTCGTTGATCTTACCTTTCTTCTCAACTGTAAGAAGACCTTCTTTGATACCGTAGTAAGGGATCGCATGTACTAGGTCACGTAATGTGATACCTGGCTGCATTTCGCCTTTGAAACGTACTAAGATTGACTCAGGCATATCAAGAGGCATTACACCTGTTGCTGCTGCGAATGCTACCGCACCTGAACCCGCTGGGAATGAAATACCTAGAGGGAAACGAGTATGTGAGTCACCACCAGTACCTACTGTATCTGGTAATAACATACGGTTTAACCATGAGTGGATTACACCGTCACCAGGACGTAGTGATACACCGCCACGGTTCATGATGAAATCAGGAAGTGTGTGGTGAGTGTTTACGTCAATTGGCTTAGGATAAGCTGATGTATGACAGAAAGACTGCATTGTTAAATCTGCAGAGAAACCTAAACACGCAAGGTCTTTAAGTTCGTCACGCGTCATAGGACCTGTTGTATCTTGCGAACCAACAGTTGTCATTTTCGGCTCACAGTATTGACCAGGACGTACGCCAGGCATGTTACATGCTTTACCAACCATCTTCTGCGCTAATGTGAAGCCTTTACCAGAATCTTCAACTAGAGCTGGCTTACGGAAGATATCTTCTGCTTCTAAACCTAGAGATTTACGCGCTTTGTCAGTTAAACCACGACCGATGATTAGTGGGATACGACCACCAGCACGCACTTCATCAAGAATTACGTCTGATTTAAGAGAGAAAGTAGAGATTACTTCATCAGTACCGTGACGCTTTACAACACCTTCGTAAGGGAAGATATCGATTTGGTCACCCATGTTTAGCTCATCAACAGGTAGTTCGATTGGCAATGCACCAGAGTCTTCCATTGTGTTGAAGAAGATAGGAGCAATTTTGCCACCTAAACATACACCACCAACGCGCTTGTTTGGTACGAAAGGAATATCATCACCCATGAACCAAAGTACTGAGTTAGTTGCAGATTTACGAGATGAACCCGTACCAACTACATCACCCACGTATGCAAGAGGTAAACCTTTAGTTTTAAGCTCTTCTAGTTGTGAGATTGGACCAACTTCACCTGGTTTTTCAGGGTTGATGCCATCACGTTCGTTCTTCAGCATAGCTAAAGCGTGTAATGGAATATCTGGACGTGACCAAGCATCTGGAGCAGGTGAAAGGTCATCAGTATTTGTTTCACCAGTTACTTTGAACACTGTAACTGAGATTTTTTCAGCAACTGCAGGCTTGTTTACAAACCATTCTGCATTTGCCCAAGACGCGATCACTTGCTTAGCAAATTCGTTACCTGCTTTCGCTTTTTCTTCTACATCGTAGAAAGCGTCGAACATTAATAATGTGTTTGAAAGACCTTTAACAACGATTGGTGCTAACGCTTCGTCATCTAAAAGCTCGATCATAGGTGCGATGTTGTAACCACCTAACATAGTACCAAGTAGCTCAGCTGCTTTTTCTTTTGATACAAGTGGAGAGCTCGCTTCACCTTTTGCAACTGCAGCTAAAAAACCAGCTTTAATATAAGCCGCATCATCAACACCCGGTGGTACACGGTTAACTAGAAGATCAACGATGAACTCTTCTTCGCCTGCCGGTGGATTTTTGATTAATTCAATAAGATCAGCCGTTTGCTGAGCATCTAGTGGCGCTGGTACGATACCTAACGCGGCACGTTCTTCTACGTGTTTACGATATTCTTGTAGCACAATATTGCCCTCTTGGTGACGTGAAAGTACTCGGTAGTATTAAGCTAAATACCAATTAAGACCCAGTACTTATAGTATTCTGACGGTTAATTATAAAGCTTTTAAGTATAGATGAAAATCCATGCTGTGGTTAGGCACTTTATATTCACTATAAATACCATGAATAGTACTAGAAAAAAACGCTATTCAAATGAATATTTATTAAGAATCATTCCTATCTACTTACTTTAAGTCTTAGAAATAAAAAAACCCAGCACTAGGCTGGGTTTTTAAAATTTTCGTAAAGGGTTAGATTAACGCTCTACTTTAACACGCTCAATTACAGTTACTTTCGCTTCAACACGACGGTTTTCAGCGTGAGCTTCTGGCGTATTTGCAGGGTTTTTAAGGCGTTCTTCACCTAAACCAACAGTAGTAAGACGCATTGGGTCAATACCGTCTTCGATTAGTTTCTTAGCAACGGCATCAGCACGTTTCTTAGATAACCACTTGTTGTAGTCAGCTTTACCTACTGATGAAGTGTGACCTTCAAGTACTACGTCAGTACCTGGGTGCTCTTTTAAGAACTTAGCAGCGCGGTCAATATCATCTAAGTATTGTTGAGATACTTTAGAAGTGTTGTTAGGGAACGTGATTAGTAAGCTCTTAGTTACTTCACGATCTTCATATAATGTACAACCAGTGCCATCAACAGCGTCAGTCATTGGCGTGTTTGCACATTGGTCATCAGCATCAGGGATGTTATCGCCATCGCTATCAACTGGCTCAACTGCAACAGGAACAACTGTTGGAGCAGGTTCAACTGGCTCTGAAGCAGAGCTTTGTGCGCCAAAGATGTAGCTTAGGCCTAATTTAGCGCCAACATCTGTGTAACCACGGTCAAGACCTTGGTATAAAGATGTTTCAGCGTTAAATGCGAAATTATCTGTGAAGTAGTGTTGGTAACCAGCACCCACGTTTGCGAACATTAGATCTTCGTCAACCGCATCAAGATTTTTAAGACCGAAAATACCGTAGAATGGACCACCACCTAAGTGATATAAAGCGTCGATACCGTAACGCTTGCCGCTTTCAGAACCACTCATTGTAGTGCCATCGTTTAAATCTACGCTGTAGTCGAAATCCATATCAGCGTATTCTAAACGAGCGCTCCAGTAATCACTGAAACGATAACCAAGCTCTAAGCCCCAACCTGTAGAATCATCTACATTTAGGCCGCCAGCTGAAAAGTCACGAACGTCTTCCCAAGATGCGTCATAGTAGTCGCCAAATGCGCCGATGTAGAAACCTTGCTTTTCGGCAGCGAAGCTTGAAGCACTAGTTGCAGCAAGTGCTAAAGCAATAGTAAGTGATTTTAATTTCATTGTTTCCTTCCCATTTTCACAATTAAAATTGTAGCTAAGTTGAACCAGCTCAATCAGTTTAAACAGAGTAGTCGACTAATAGTTAATCAAAACTTAACGAACTCGGTACAGAACAAAAATCTTGCCGAGTAATTTCAGTCAATTACCCAATAATAGGTTATCTAAATAACTTTGCATAACAATGCCTTTAGATCGCTTTGTTATGATTAGGTGAAAGCCGCTTTTCAGCCCAATCTACTGACTTCAAAACCGATAAAAGTCCATTCCCAATTACATTATTATATTGGTTATTTTTAAATCAACAAGTTGAAAGCAACTTTATTTGTAAATTTTCGTTAAAAAGCAAAACTTTAGTGCTATTTTATTGATATAAATCATAACACTGGCGGCTAGCTTGCTCAATCAACGAACACTTAGATTTTAAAAAATGAGCATTTACAATTGTTATCAACCATAAAGATTAACCCTTAAGTACCACAAAAAGTTTGGTAATTACAATCACCTTCCTTCGGAGGTTGATACCATGCAGCAAATTGTTCCTCATACTTATATGGAGCTTTGATGACTTTCATAAACTCATCAAGTGAAACGCTTTGAGCTGTTTGTTCATACTCAGCCAAGATCATTTCAATATTATGATTGCGTGGAATGACTGCAGGATTAACAGCTCGCATTGTGCTGTAACTTTCAGGAGATGTTCTTAACTTCCATTTTGAAACCCACCCTTTAAGTTGAGAATCAATGGCAAAGTCTCTCACTAAAGATTCAGTAAGCGCATTGAAAGTATTGGTATAATCAAGCTGATGTTGTTTCATTAAACTCAGCAATTCTGAAACTAAAGCATGATCGCCTTCTTGCTGACCTGCTAATCCTAATTTCTGCTGCCACATAGTATTAAATGCATCATTGAATTTAGCTGCAAAGCCATTCACTACCGGCGAGAGTTTTTCGACGGCACTCTCTTGATCAGCAAATAACGGAATTAAGCTTTCAGCCAAACGTGCAATATTCCAATTGGCAATATTGGGTTGATTACCAAATGCATAACGTCCTTGATGGTCAATTGAACTGAACACCGTGTCTAGGTCAAACTGATTCATCATCGCACAAGGACCATAGTCAATCGTTTCACCACTAATCAAGGTATTATCGGTATTCATCACGCCATGTATAAAGCCAATTCGCATCCAGCTGATAACCAGCTCAATTTGCTTATCGAGTACGGCAGTTAAAAATTCAATGTAGCGTTTTTCACCCGTACTGCTAATGTCAGGAAAATGACAATTAATTGCGTAATCAACGAGCTTTTCTAGCCCTTCGATATCCCCTTGTGTGGCTAAGTATTGAAATGAGCCAACACGGATATGGCTTTTAGCTAGGCGAGTAACAACTGCACCCGGGCGAGGTGGCTGACGATATACCGTTTCACCAGTTGTAACCACAGCTAAACAGCGTGTAGTTGCGATGCCAAGCGCATAAAGCGCCTCACTCATGATGTACTCTCGTACTGCTGGGCCTATGGCGCAGCGACCATCACCACCGCGCGAGAATACTGTTGCTCCAGCGCCTTTTAGCTGCAAGTCCCACAATGTGCCATCTTTATCTGCAATAGCGCCAAGCAAATGTGCTCGGCCATCACCAAGACGCGGTGAAAAATGACCAAATTGATGACCTGAGTAACCAAGTGCAACTGGTGCAACATCGTTATCTATCGTTGAACCAGATAACAATTTAGCTAAAAATTCGCTGTCGTGATTAATCGCAAAATTATCAGCGAGCTTGTCATTGAAGAGCAGCAATTGCGGCTCAGCAACGGCGCTAGGCATATCTTTAATCGCAAGTAGTTCACTAATATCTGTGTATCGAGTTTGCAGTTTCATAACTGTCCTTAACGTGTTGCGACACCTACGCGGTTATCACCTACACCATAAGCCACGAGCTGACTAAGTGCCTGCAGGCTGTAGCCACTTTGCTGTTGTAATTCATTGAAGAAGTCTTGCGCCGCTTGTAATGACTTTTTAGTTTGTAAGCCGCCATCAATCAACTCATGGGCACGCAAGTAGGCTTCTACATCGCGAGAAAGCAAAAAGGTATCTTTACCAAGCGCTCGCAAAGCGTAAGGGCCAGTGTTGCCTCCTAATCGAGCGCCATGTTTTTTAAGATAAGCCCACAGACCAATAATATTGTCAGTTGGCCAATCTGCGATAAATTGACTGAAGCTGCCATGTTTCTCAGCAACTTCGTGGATCATGTACGCATTTTCAGGGATCGTTTGTACTTTTTTGAAATTTCGGATGATACGTTCGTCACTGGCCTTTTGCTCAAGCATATCCGGTGGCATCATCAATAATTTTTCTACGCTGAAATCCCAAAACACATCACGAAAACCAGCCCATTTATTATTGATTACAGACCAATAAAAGCCGCTTTGAAATACTTTACGCGTAAACTCTTCTAACCATAAATCGTCATTCATTTTGGCAATATCAGTATCATCGAGCGGGTTTGATAACAGCGCATGCAGCATTTCTTCACTGCCCTTTCGAGATACGGCTCGTTGATAAATATCGTTGAATTTTTCCATCATTTTTCCAATTTATTTGGTTAACGCTAAGTGTACGTAAAAACACGGTTATACGTAACCATGTTGCAAAATCGGTCACTAAAAAACAAATCCTTCGCCTTGACACCTAGATGGCTAAAATGCTTTAATCGCCGCCAATACCCTATTTAACTATGTTGGCTTTAACCTTTAAAGCGAGCATAAAGGGCTGGAAGAGGTGCGTTATTCAGGTAGCGTATGGGAAGAGCACAGACTCTGATGATCATACGTGAGGGGAATTAACGCCGAGAAGTAACACCGTTTGTGAGGTGCTTATTTCGGGCGACTGGGCTGAATCCCAGCGACTGTCACCAACAATAGCAAAACGCTATTGATTAGTTTGGTGGAGAGCTTCTGGTCTTAGTATAATAAGGCCGTTGCGTCTTTATTATTTTAAGCCCATTCGCTCTTCGAATTATACCTTGTTCGAATGACGACATGCGGCTCCATTCAATTGCTCCCGCATAAACTCTTCGAATACCTTATAAGTTCGTGAGAGATGATCAACAATTTTGATTTAAACGACTATCCATTATGGACAGCGCTTGTCACGCCATTTTCTGAATCTGGCGAGGTCGATTACACGGCCCTTGAACAACTGGTCGCTGAGCAGCAAGATGCAAATAACGGCATTTTATTGCTTGGCAGTACCGGTGAAGGACTGGCGCTTTCACTCAAAGAGCAACAAGCCATTGTTGAGCATGTTTGCCAATTAGCACCGACTGTACCACTCATGGTTGCTGTGGGCGGCATGAACCTCAAGCAACAAGTTGCTTGGGTTGAATACTGCAACCAACTACCTATTCATGGCTATCTATTGGGCTCACCTCTGTATGCAAAACCTGGGGTTGTTGGCCAAACACATTGGTTTGAAAGCCTACTCAACGCAAGCCATCACCCTTGTATGTTGTATAACGTACCAGGACGTAGCGCAGTTGAGATCTCACCGCAGGTGATCAAAAACCTTGCTGAACACAAAAACCTTTGGGCTTTAAAAGAGGCCAGTGGCGACATTAGCAAATTTGAAGGCTTTAGAACGGCATCACCAACATTAGCCATTTTCAGTGGCGATGATGCACTTATGCCGTATTTTGCTCAAGCTGGTGCCAAAGGTTTAGTTTCGGTTGCCGCGAATGCTTGGCCGATTCAAACCCATGAGTTTGTTAAACGCAGTTTAAGTGGTCAATACCCAAATCTATTCACCGATTGGTCGCAAGCAATCCAAAGTTTATTCGCTGTAGCAAATCCAATCCCCGTAAAAGTACTGATGCACCTGCAAGGTAAAATAAATACCCCGCATTTACGTCCGCCGCTTACACATTTAGAGCTTGAGCAAACAGACAGCATCACCCACGCAAACAACACAATTTTATCTTGGAACTAAAAACAGGTTTTATCATGAGCTGGTTAGAATTATTAAACAACTTAGAATCAGGCGCAGTTCGCGCAGCAACACAAGACGAGAACGGCAACTGGCACGCCAATGTTGAAGTTAAACAAGGCATTTTAGAAGCCTTTAAGAATGGTACAAATACCGAGTTCCCGGGTGGTTTTGTTGATAAGCACAACTTAGCACCACAAGGCTTTGCAGCAGATGCAGGCGTGCGTATGGTACCAGGTGGTAGCAGTGTTCGTCGTGGCGCACACGTTGCCAAAGGCACCATTATCATGCCACCAGCGTATGTAAATATTGGCGCATTCATCGACGAAGGCACAATGGTCGACAGCCACGCATTAGTGGGTTCATGTGCACAAGTGGGTAAAAATGTTCACCTAAGTGCGGCAGTACAATTAGGTGGCGTACTTGAGCCAATTGGTGCCAGCCCTGTGGTTATTGAAGATGGCGCATTCATCGGTGCAGGCTGCGTTATTGTTGAAGGTGTGGTTGTGAAAAAAGGTGCTGTACTTGCGCCGGGTGTTCGCTTATCGGCAACCATTCCTGTCTACGATTGCGTTAACGAGCGCCAGCTAGACAAAGGTGAAGCAATTCCAGAAAACGCGATTGTGATCCCAGGCTCTCGTCCAGCTTCAAATGCATGGGGTCGTGAACAAGGTCTAAGCATGTCGTGTGCATTGATCGTGAAATACCGTGACGAACAAAGCGATGCATCATTACTGTTAGAAGAGGTTTTACGTTAATGAGCTTTTTGAGCACGCCTATCAAGCAAGCGGTTGAACAAGTTTCAACGCATCTTGATACGCCATTTTTTATCTATGATTTAGATAAATTAACTGCACATTTAAATCAACTGACTGCACAAACCGATGTAAAACTTTGGTATGCCGTTAAGGCCAACCCACTGTCTCGCATTATTCAATGTTTAGACAGCGCAGGGTTTAACTTTGATGTTGCAAGTAAAGGTGAACTTGAGCAAGTACTTGCCCAAGGCATCGATAGCAAGCGCGTGCTCAACACAGGGCCTGCAAAAAGCCCTGCACAAATTTCACATTTTATTGCTCGCGGCGTACGTACTTTTGTGGCCGAGAGCATTAACCAAGTTCGCTGGTTAAACGAACAAGCAACAAAAACAAATTGTCAGCTGCAAGTTCTATTGCGTGTACAACTTCGTTGGCCAGACAGCGAAAAGAACCCACTTGGTGGTGATAGCCTTACCCCTTTTGGTTTGGGCTGTGATGAGTGGCAAGCACTCACTGCAAGTGATTACCCTGCTCTTAGCTTTGATGGTCTGCATATTTTCCAATGGGGCAATATGCTGAGCACTGACAAGCTCGCCGAGCTATGGCGCGCGATGATTGCGCCACTGCAACAGCTAGCACGCTCATTAAACATTAATCTTAATATTCTCGACTTAGGGGGTGGCTTAGGCATTCCTTATACTCAAGATGCTAACCGACTTGATTGGTCTGCACTTATCGAGACCCTAGCGAGCATAAAAGCAGATGCCGGTGTTAATGAGCTTTGGATGGAACTTGGCCGCTATGCGGTGGGCGAATGCGGCCATTACGCAACGCCAGTTGTTGAGCGTAAAGTAAATTACAATCAACAGCAGGTCATTTTATCAGGCGGTATTAACCATTTACTTCGCCCAGCTGTGACAAGCCAAGATTTTCCTGCATCGTTACTACGCGAATCGACGGCTGAGCCTGCAGCAATGACTTTATACGGGCCACTTTGCACCGCCCTTGATTGCTTAGGTGAGCACCAATTAGCGAGCGATTTAAATGAGCAAGACTGGTTGGTATTCAGCCAATGTGGCGCGTATGGCTTTACCGAAAGTATGCCGTACTTTCTATGCCACGAATTAGCGGCTGAATACATCCTTGAACAAGGCAATATTGAGTGCATCCGTAGCGCTGAAGATGCCAGCT
Organism: Pseudoalteromonas sp. S4492; assembly: GCF_005886115.1. NCBI lineage: Bacteria > Pseudomonadati > Pseudomonadota > Gammaproteobacteria > Alteromonadales > Pseudoalteromonadaceae > Pseudoalteromonas > Pseudoalteromonas sp. S4492. Next base: position 13,058 of record NZ_PNCP01000046.1, on the reverse strand, counting down.
ATTATTTAAGGTAATCACCATGAGTAAAGAATTAATCAGCCAAGAGAATATTGTTGTTGGCGAGATTGCAAACGGCCTACCTCTAACAATCCCAGTGTATCGCTTAAAAGGCGATGGCACGGGGCCAGACGTGTATATACAAGCCAATATGCACGGCGCTGAAGTACAAGGTAACGCCGTAATTTATCAATTGCTTGAGCAGCTAAAATCACTCAAGCTGCGTGGCGATATTACCCTAGTGCCTTATGCCAACCCTATTGGCTGCAACCAAAAATCAGGTGAGTTTACTTTAGGTCGCTTCGATCCAATTACTGGCACCAACTGGAACCGTATGTACCGCTTTAATAAAGCGTTACCGTCACAGATTGCTGAACAGTATAAAGACAGTGATGATGCGACCCTTAAAGCGGCGTTTAAACAGGCACTCGTTGCTGACATCGACAGTCAATTAACGGGCCCAGATTACAGCCTACCAACGGGTAAGCGTATTGCCCTTAACTTGCAAAAGCTTGCTCATCAGGCTGATATTGTTTTAGATCTTCACACCGGGCCTATCTCAAGTCAGCACTTATACTGTCCTGAATACGCCAAAGACAGCGCGAGCTACTTTAACATCGAACATGTGCTATTGATCCCAAGTGATTTTGATGGCGCGATGGATGAAGCGAGTTTCTGTCCATGGTGGTCACTATCTGAAGAGCTTGGCAAGCAAGGCCGTGAATTCGCTGTTCAAGTCGAAGCATTCACCGTTGAGCTAGGTAGCCAAGAAAAAATCGATTTAAGTGCAGCACTTGATGATGCAAATAGCATTTTAAGTTACCTCAATCACAAACAGGTATTAGTTGATGCTGCGTACCAACCAAAAGCGATGACACGCTATGCCTGTATGCTTGAAGATTATATAGCTTACTACGCCCCTATGGGTGGCATGGTTGAATACCTTGCCCCACTGGGTGGCCATATTAAAGCAGGTGAGCCTATCGCCCGTATTTTAAGAATGGAGCGCTACCTTTCTGAGCAGCCCCTACAAACATTAAGTTTTGATAAAGACGCCATCGCTATTTTGCATTTTGCTTCAGCAAGCGTGAATCAAGGTACTGAACTTTATAAGTTTTTTACCAACGTATTTGAGCTATAAGCTCATTCCTTCTCATTGCGTGAGAGTCGACGGCTTATGCCCTTAGGCCGTTACAGCAGGGCTCCAAGCTTAGCTTGGGGCTCTCTATTTACCTAAAATTTCAACAATTCAGTACAAGTTCACGGTTACTTATGTAAAAATCGTTATAATTATACCTACTTACAAGTCTACTGAAAGGGAACTGCAATGGGATGGCGCATTTGGCTGGCAGCCGCTGGCTTATTTTCTGTACCTGTATTTGCTCAAACTGAACAACCACAAACTAACGAACAAGATGACGCGCTAGAACTCGTAAAGCAGTGTATTTTGAACGAAGCTATTGGCGGTGACGGTAAACAAACACTCGAAGAACTTCGTAAAAAATGTTCTGACTTAGACGAGAGCAAAAAGCTCACCGCTCTTGAAAAACGTAAAGCCCGTGAAGAAGTAAGTAAGAAAAACCGTAATGTGATCACCCCACATAAGCGTAACTATATATTGCCGCTGTCTTACGTATCCAATCCTAATGAGCGCCCTTTTGATGGCCTAAAAGACCTCGCTGAAGAAGTCGATGGCGAGCCACTTGATAATCTTGAAGTAAAATATCAACTATCAATCAAAGTGCCTATCTTCGAAGGCTTCTCAGATAAAGACCAAGGCGTATTTTTTGCATTTACCATGCAATCGTTTTGGCAGTTTTATAACAAAGATATTTCATCACCGTTTCGTGAAACGAATTATGAACCTGAGATATTCTGGGTGAACTACCTCGACCCTGAGCATGTGCTTTGGGGCGATGAAATGGCAATTGCAATTGGTGCCTCACATCAATCGAATGGCCGCAGCCAGCCAAATTCACGTTCATGGAACCGTATTTATGCGGATTTCTTATGGGAAAAAGATGGCTTTGTATTTAGCTTTAAGCCTTGGTACCGCATTCCTGAAGACAAAAAAGACGATGAGATCGAAGCCCGTGGCGATGATAATCCAGATATCTACAAATACATGGGTTACTTTGAGTTCTCGGGTGCATACCGTTACAACGAGCATGAATTTAGCTTTATGACCCGTAATAACTTAAATTCAGATAACCGCGGTGCAATCCAATTAGATTGGTCTTTCCCTCTTTGGGGCCGATTACGTGGTTACGCACAATACTTTAATGGTTATGGCGAAAGCTTAATTGATTACAACGCCGATATTGAACGTTTTGGTGTGGGTATTCTATTAACTGACTTACTTTAACTGATAAAGAGCGAGCTTTAGTTAGCTCGCTCTAAATAGTCGTTATTTTTTAACGATGAAGTGACCTTCAAATTCTGCCACTAACACATCACCATCGTATACATTCACTGGCACATGGTAGCTTGCTTTACCACTGTCTTCTAACTCCGCTAACTTGCCTTTACAACCAGCCAGCTCAACACTACCACGAGGGTCGTTATTCAGTGGTTTAAGGTATTTAATGTTGGCATCAGCTAACACGATATTCCCTTCAAGCCCTGCTTCTTTTAGTGCAAGGTAAGTTGCGCCCCACCCTGTTAAAGTCGCTAAACTATAAATCGAGCCAGCAAACATGGTGTTATGAAGGTTTAAGTTCGCATCTAAGTCAGCGCGAGTAGTAAACTGCCAATCGGTATAGCTTTCTACTTTAATGCCCATCGCATCACTGATTGGGATCGACTCACGCCACGTATTTTGCAGCACTTGTGTCCAGTTTGGATGACGGAACCACCCCGGCTCAGACGGCTTTTGTTTTACCATTTTCCAGTGCTGAACATCATCATAAGCAAGGTGCGCTTTTTCTTTTACTTCGTAGCCATGGCGCTTATAGAAATCAAGAGCTCGCTCACGAGCAAACAATACCAGCTCGTCGGCATCTTGAGTCCATGCTATTTTTTCTAATTCATGTAATAAACGGCTACCAATATGCTGGTTGCGATTACCTTCAGCGACCGCCATATATCGAACTTGCGCTTGCTTGTGATTATTAAAATGCAGGCGAGCTACGCCTAATACGTCGCCGTTATTATTTTTGATAAAGCGGTGCTCTGCGTCTTGCTCCAAGTCATCTTGCTCAGAACCGCGCGGCTCGCCCCAAGGTGCTCTTAAAACCTGCCAACGTAATGAATAATACGCTTGCCAATCTTCGCTGCTTTGTGGGGTGGTCACTTTAAACATAAAAACTCCTGTGATAATTCAGCCACTGTCTGTTGTTTTTCTCATGGCCTTTGGAATGCGAATTACGATACGCTATCTTCTAACAAGTTGGAATAATACTTTGGTGACCCAGCCTAAATTATTATTCTTAGCTGTAAAAACTAATGCACAATTGCACTTTATGCCTACTGGTCTATGCTGAAATAATTGTCTTATTTTTATAATGATATTGCTAAAGGCCCGAAATATGGAACATTTTCTTGAACCCAGTGGCGCAGTAAAACATAGTTTTATTGAGGACTGTCACCGATTAGGGCAACTCATTTATTGGCATAAGCAAGGCAATTACAGTATTCAAGTTAGGCAAATGAACCAATTACGTTGGTTACTGATCAACGAAACCCTGCAATCCGTTATCGAAAAACGCCGCCCTGCTAGATTACTTTTCCCACACTTACAATACCTTGCAAAACTTTGGCAAGACCTAGACGAACCTCAAAAGATTTTAGAACTAGGGCTAGGTGGTGGTGCTATTCGTAATTACTTACAGCACACCTACCCTGATAGCCAACTGACATCAGTAGATAAAAACCCCGACATAATTCACTGCTATAAACGCTATTTTGGGGGCGATCACGCTAATAACCTACACTGTTTTGATGCTCAGCAAGTGTTAGAGCAAAACAACGAATACAATTGGATTATCCTAGATTTATTCAGTGAGGTAGATGCGCCATTATTTTTATACAAACACCAGTTTTACACCAAACTAAGAGCAGCGATGGCCAAAGATGGCTTGTTGTTCATTAATTTTTTATCTAATCACCCATCGCAGCTAAAACAACTTGAACACCTACTGATCACTGAATTCGGTAAACGGCCAAGCATTGTAAAAATCCCCGACTACGTGAACCACATCGTGATGATAAAAAAGTAGCTGTCTGTTACACAGATAAATTAAAAGTAACGGGACCATCGTTACATAGGCTTACTTGCATATCAGCACCAAATTGCCCTGTAGCCACTGTTAAGCCTGCTTTTTTAGCTTCTGCGATAAAATACTCATAGAGCGTATTAGCTTGTTCTGGCGTGCCAGCACTTGAAAAGCTCGGACGCATGCCCTTTTTAGTGTCGGCTGCTAACGTAAACTGCGAAACCACTAAAAGCTCACCTTTGATATCATTCAAACTTAAATTCATCTTTCCTTGTTCATCGGTGAAAATACGGTAATTACTGACTTTGTGTAAAAGCTTTTGAGCGCTTTGCTCGGTATCCTGTTTTTCAACACCTAATAGCAGCAAAATACCTTGTGAAATTTCACCGACTACTGCGCCTGCCACTTCTACTTTTGCCTGTTTTACTCTTTGAATTAAGCCTTGCATTGATCCCTCGATAACTTGATATACATTAAATCTGCGGCACGTCGCATTGCCGCCAAATATACCTGATTATCGCTACTGTGCCCAATGCCATCTAAAATCAATAATTGCGCATTTAACTGTTCAGCAAGCTGCTGTACGGCACTATAGCGACAGATCAAATCGGCACGGCCATGAATAAACCACATGGGTAGATGCGTTAAGACATGCGCATTTTCTGCGATATAGCCCTCTTCAATAAAACAGTGATGACGAAAATAATGCACCATTAACCTTGCTTGATTTAGCCCAACATGAGGCTCTTGTAACCCCCAGTTTGTTAGGGGCTCACCATGACATAACACCTGCTCCCAATGACACCACAGCTTGGCAAATTTACTGGCTTTAATTTGATCATCACTGTTTAGTTGTTGCTGATAAAAGTCGAGTAAGGCATGCCAATCAGTGTAATCATGTGCAAATTCATTAAAGCATTCAGGATAGAAATGCGCGCCGGCTCCTTTTGTTGTGTAAAGCCATTCAAAATCACTGTTACAAGCTAAAAAACTGGCACGTAAAATAAGCCCCGAAATGTGTTCTCGGTGCTTAATTGCATATACGAGCGCTAAGGTTGCCCCCCAAGACTCACCACACACTAGCCACTTTTCAATGCCCAACTGATTGCGTAAAAACTCGAGATCGGCGACTAACTCTGAGGTGGTATTTTGAGAGATATCATGAGGAGTTGAGTGACCACAGCCACGCTGGCTGAACATGATCACCCGAAAACGTTCTAAATCGAAAAAGCGGCAATTTTCAGGACACAAACCCACACCGGGCCCGCCATGACATAGCACCACAGCGATACCTGTCGTGGCCCCATACTCTTGCACATGAATTTGATGACCATCGCCAACACTCAAATGATAGTCACGGTTGGCAATATAATGTGGATGTAACTGCACCTCGCTCTCCTTAGGTGCAGTATATTTAAACTTCTATATCAGGCGTGTCTTCAATGTTTTCAGGGCTGATACAAACAGTAAATTCTGCACCGAGTAACACGACAACCCATGACAAATACACCCATACAAACAAAATTGGGATCGTTGCCAGTGCACCATAAATTACTTCGTATGATGGGAAGTGGCTGATGTACAAAGCAAAGCCTTTCTTTGTCAGCTCGAACAACATAGCTGCAAACAAAGCGCCTGGAATTGCCGCTCTAAATGGAACTCGTGTGTTAGGAACTAAAGTATAGAGCATAATGAAGCCAACCATTGAAATTATGTAAGGTAATAATTTCAATAAAAAGCCACTAAATCCCGGTATCCCTTGATCAGCAAATGACACTAAAGACACGATGTATGAGGTAACACCAATGCTTGCCCCTAATAGCACAGGGCCTAAGCTTAGTACCATCCAATAAACGGCAAACGAAATCATCATTGGGCGTTTTTTCTTAATGCGCCAAATCCGGTTTAATGTGGCATCGACATTGCGAATAAGCAGCAAAGATACCGCCGCTAAAAAGCCCACACCGACGGCAGTCATTTTATTCGCATTACCGGCAAAGGCGCTAATATGCTCTTTAATGACATCTGACGAAGTTGGCACAAGATTAGTAAACAAAAAGTTTTCTATGGTTACCAAGGTGCTTTCGAAACCCGGAAAAGCAGAAAAAATAGCCACACCTACCGCCACTAAAGGCACAATTGACAATAAGGTTACATAAGCCAAATAACCCGCATTGACAGTGATTTGATCGTCAATACAACGATTAAGATACTGCATCCACCAAGCAGGCTGTTGCTTTAAGAAAATGCTTATTTGCAGCTTATAACGAGTGAGCTTCTCATCCATAGAATCTAATTTCTGCTAAAATGTTTTGATAATCATAGCAATCCACCACATAATTTGAAATGACAGGTACCTAAAAAGGATTCTCAATGAAAAAACTGACACTTTTAAGTGCACCACTATTTGCAGTAACAATGGCATTATCAGGCTGTCAGTCAGCTTATTACTCAGCCATGGAGTCTGTCGGTGTGCATAAACGCGACATTTTAGTGGACCGCGTAGAAGAAACAAAAGAAGCACAACAAGAGTCACAAGAAGAGTTTCAATCAGCATTAGACAGATTAACCACGCTTATCAATTTTGATGGTGGTGAACTACAAGATGCCTACAATCAACTTAATGATGATTACGAGTCGAGCCTAGCGGCAGCAAACGACGTAACAAGCAACATCAATAAAGTTGAAGATGTAGCCGAAGCGTTATTTGAAGAGTGGGCTGATGAGCTTGAGCAATATAAAAGTGCTTCACTAAAACGTGAAAGCAGCAAAAAGCTCAATGCAACTAAACGCCAGTTTGACCAACTGCTACGCTCAATGCGCAGCGCTGAAAGCAAGATGGAACCCGTGTTATCGTCTTTACATGACAACGTTCTGTATTTAAAACACAACTTAAACGCGCAAGCAGTTTCTGCCATCAAAGGTGAGTTCACTAATCTTAAACGCGATATTAAAGTGTTAATGGACGACATGAACAAATCTATTGAAGACTCTAATAAGTTCATTGAGCAAATGAATAAAGCAGGTTAATTAGCCCGCACTATTTTTTACTAAGCCTACTTAAACGTAGGCTTTTTTGTGTAATCTCTTGTTACTTTTTAATGATTTATCTTAAATCTTATTTTGCTAAACTCACGGCAAAGAATAAAAAGTAAGCATGATATGCATTTAAAAACACTCTCAACACTTATTGCAGCAGCACTTTTAACAGCCTGTAGCAGCCCTAATAAGGTCAATGTTATTGCCGGTGAAGGCACCATCACGCCATTAAAAACCGAGGGGGAGTACGAAGGTCGCTACCACAACCTTTACCCCGGGGATAAAGAATACCCAACAACCTGCACTGATAATTGCTATGCAGAATCAGACCTGCTTATTTGCGACGACAGCAACTCACAATGCCAGTTTCAAGCAGAGCAACATGTGCCAGAAATCAACTCAGGGTTTACAGTTCGCTGGCTAGGCCATGCTGGTTTTTATATTCAATCACCCAATGGTGAAAAGCTCTTGTTTGACCCAGTCAAAGAACAATTTGATTCGCCCGTAGACTTGGCCTTTAAGCTCGCTGGGGGTATTTATCGCAAGCCAGGTTTTTGGCCCTCACAAGCTGAAATTAATGACTTAGATGCGGTACTGTATTCACATATTCACTATGATCATTTTAACAAAGCCGATATTGAAGAAATTGGTAACAAACCACGCTATCTAGTGCCGTTAGGATTTGCCGATAACTTCCCAACAGGTGGCTTTGATATTTCAGAAATGGCCTGGTACGCAAGTACACAGATTAATGATTTAACGATTCATGCAGTGCCAGCTCATCATTTTAGCAGTCGCATCATGGTGCCTTTCATCTACGACGACCACAACAAAGATTTATGGAGTGGCTGGTTACTTGAGCAAAATGGGAAAACATTATATTTTGCTGGCGATACTGGGTATTCAAAACATTTTCAGGATATTAAGCAAAAATACGGTGAGATTGATATATGTTTAATGCCCATCGCTTCTTATTACCATGAGGAAAATGGTAAGTGGTATCGCTATGTTCACACAACGCCAGAAGACACTTTAAACGCTGCTGAGGAGCTAAGTTGTAAAGTGATGATCCCATGGGGTTACGGCAACTCAAGCTGGCAAATGGGCGACCATTCAAGTCACTCTGCATTATTGAGATTACTGCACATGCAAAAGCAGATGAACAGCCAAGTTCCCCTTTACATATTGAATGAAGGTGAGCAAGTGTCACTGTAGTGACACTTGCAAGCATTACATAGTATGTGTGAGCAACGAGTCCCGTAAAGCCAACATAAGTTTATGGGCGCTTCCAGCTGACATGGCCAATGGATTAAATTCGCTGCTACCAGAGTACTTTAAGTTTAATGGGGTTGTAAGTTTTGAATAAGGTATATAGCCCATTGACCAATTTTCAAATTCACGCTCAACAATTTCACAGTAATTAAGCATGATTATATTGCGATGGCGAGTGTCATTAAGAATACGATGATAAGTCTCATTGACCGCTTTACGAGATCCTTCTAAGCACTGCAGAAAATGTGTGCTATTAAAACACAGCAACCCTGTTACATTGCATTCAGCATTATTCTTTTTCGCTTTCTCAAGAATATCTTCGATGTCATTAGGCCCAAACCCATCGCTAATTTCACTTGTGTAAATCAGTCTAACTAAATACATCTTACTCTCCTGCAAGTTGGATTTAGAAAAGATAGTACAGATGACATGTTTAGCAAAAAGAGTTAGCGCTTAGCGCAGGCTAAATACTGACTTTTACCAAGACCCCCCTCTCGCTCTGCTTAAAAATTTGAACTGCCCTAATAAACTTGATCCAAATCAACTATTAAATCGGCTTATTTAGCATCAGGAAAATTGCTTGATCTGGATCATATCAGCCGTCCTCAAGCCAGCCTATGATTAACCCATAGACATTAGGAGGCACAACCATGAACGTATTCTTCAGAGATTTTTTTAGCGACCCAGTTTTATTTATGTCATTCGGCATTTTGGCAGTTGTTATCGTTTTATGCCTTTTCTACGTTGGTTTCTTTATTAAGAAAATTCACGACGCAGAAGTTCCTAAATAAGAATTAAGCACGACGCACAAAGCCCCTATCCAATTTATTGTTTAGGGGCTTTTTATTTACATTCAGCTAAAATCTTGTAGCGGTTCTCAAAAAGCAAAAACTTGCTACAATAGGCGCTTATTTTGTTTCGAAAGTGTCAGCTATGTTACCTGAGTTTAAGCCTGCGTGGTGGATGCGCAATCGCCATTTACAAACCATAATGCCGCGCTTTTTTCGCCCTTTTCATAATACCCGCTACGACTTATCGACAATCGATACTCCTGATGGTGACTTTTTAGAACTGGCTTGGGCAACACCTCATAACGAACAAGCCCCCCTCGCTATTGTATTGCATGGCTTAGAAGGCAACATAAATAGCTTTTATGCTAAAGGCATGATGAAAAAACTTAAGCAGCAAGGCTTTGCTGTGGTCTTAATGCATTTTCGAAACTGCTCTCGCGAAGTTAACCGTTTGGCACGTGCTTATCACAGCGGTGAAACTGAAGATCTGCGTTTTTTCATCAACCATCTTAAGATCAAGTTTCCAAAACGCCCGTTATTTGCAGTGGGCTTTTCATTAGGTGGTAATGTGCTGGCAAAGTATTTAGGTGAGCAAGGTGCTAAATCGAACTTAACAGGTGCTGCCGTTGTATCTGCACCGTTTGATTTATCTTCATCTTGCGAAGTTATTCGTAAAAGCTTGGGTAAAATTTATCAAAAATATTTGCTCGACCGGATGAAAAAGTCGATGCAAAGAAAGCTGCCACAAATCGAACAACAAATTAGCCTAACGCCAGAAAAACTTATGGCGATTGATGACTTATGGCAATTCGATAATATGCTCACGGCACCATTGCATGGCTTTGCGGGCGCTGAAGATTATTATCAACAAGCGAGTGCTAAGCCGTTTTTAAAAAGCATTGCAACACCTACACTGATTGTGCACGCCAAAGATGACCCAATGTTATCAATAAAAGCCGTGCCAGATAGCGTAGATGTCAGTGAACATGTTACGCTGCGCATCTCAGAACAAGGTGGCCATGTCGGCTTTATTAGCGGTAAAAACCCTTTTAAACCCGAGTATTGGCTTGAACGAATTGTGCCTGAGTATTTTCAACAATTAGTTAAAAAAGAGCAGCTATGATCATTCCTCACGACCGCCTCGATAAAGAGACTCTGTATAATTTAATCGAAAGTTATGTGTTACGTGAAGGCACTGATTACGGCGAACAAGAGTTTAGTATTGAAAGCAAAGTAGCGCAGGTTCATCAACAGCTTAAAAGTGGTGAAGCCATGGTGTTTTTTTCTGAGTTACATGAATCAGTGACTATTATCTCAAAGGCTGAATTCATTGCCTTGCAGGCAGATCCAGAGTACCAAGCGTCGTTTAACGACTAAACTTGTAAGTTAAACCGTATCCCTTCACAATGGCTTTTTAACTTAAAGAGCCATTAAAAATGAAAAAACTAAGCTCATTGGTTGCCGCTGTGTCTTTGGCCTTGATTGGCCAAGCAAGCGCAGATCAGGTTACTGCATCAGATAAAGCCATTAAACTGGCAAAAGACACTATTTTAATCGATACGCATATCGATGTGCCTTATCGTATTCATAACAAGTGGGCTGACGTAACAAAAGCCACAAGCGACGGTGATTTCGATTACCCGCGTGCTGTGCAAGGTGGTTTGAATGCCCCTTTCATGTCAATTTATATTCCTGCAAACCTAGAATTTGAAGGCAAAGGTAAAAGCTACCAATTAGCAAATCAGCTGATCGACTCGATGGAAGCGATTGTGCAACGCGCGCCAGATAAGTTCGCTATTGCAGACTCGACTGCTGATATTAAAGCGCAGTTTAAACAAGGCAAAATGTCGATTGCTATGGGTATGGAAAACGGCTCACCTATCGAAGGCGACATTAAGAACCTTAAGCATTTTTATGAGCGTGGCGTACGTTACATCACTTTAGCCCACTCGCAGAGTAACCACATTTCTGATTCATCTTATGATATTCGTCGTAAGTGGAAAGGCCTGAGCCCATTTGGTAAAGAGCTGGTAAAAGAAATGAATAACATTGGTATGCTGGTTGATGTATCGCATATTTCTGATGATGCGTTTTATCAAGTGATGGAAATTTCAAAAGTACCTGTGATTGCTTCACACTCGTCACTGCGTAAATACACCCCCGGCTTTGAGCGTAATATGAACGACGAAATGCTGTTAGCGCTTAAAAAGAATGGTGGCGTTATTCAAATTAACTTCGGTTCAAGCTTTGTTACAGCTCAAGCAGGCTCTTGGTATGATCAACTTAAATCAGCAAAGGCTGAAAAGAAGAAAGACGGTACTAAACTAAGTAAAGATTTTGATGCTGCTTATCGCGCTAAAAACCCGTTTCCATTTGCAAGCTTAGAACAAGTACTTGATCACATTGATCATGTCATTGAGCTAATTGGCATCGATTATGTGGGTATTGGCTCAGATTACGATGGTGTCGGCGACTCTCTACCTACTGGCTTAAAAGATGTATCTAGCTATCCTAACCTAGTGCAAGGTCTAATGGACCGTGGGTATAGCGATAAAGACATTAAAAAGATTTTAAGTGGCAATATGCTCCGTGTATGGCAACAAGCTGAAGCATACGCAAAAGCCCATTAATCGACATAAACTCTCTTTAAAAGCGCAGCTAACTAGCTGCGCTTTTTGTTTTTATCATCATAAGTAATTGATAATACAAATGGCTTGTTTTAATCTGCTGATATTACAAACAACTTGGATGATGTGATATGTCAACTTGGCAAGGGAATACTGCGCTGGCATTTGCAAGCATTGCACTAGGCTTATCTATTTATAGCCACACAAAATCAATCTCGACGGACAAGCCTGTCGCGATTCAGCAGGCAAAACCCACCTTAAAAAAGCTGGCCATTCCAGAACAAGATAGAGAAAACCTAGTCGCCTTACATGGCTATATTTTAGATCTCGAAACACGCATTCACGAGCTTGAAAATCAAGCGCCTGCCATTGATCCCGAACTGCTAGCAACATTGGTTGAACAAGCGATAGAAAAGCAAGAAAACGAGCGACGTGCCGAAATTGAGAAGAGAAATCCAGCGCTTGGCTGGCTAAGTAATTTACCTGATGACTACCGAGAACGCATCAAAGCAGACCCACAATATGCCGACAGCTCAATAAATGAAGCACTTGCTATCTTACTCAATTTGAGTAAGTCCGAAAATGAGCGCTTAGCAGCTTACGGACAACTAAAAATGACCCTAAGCATGCTCAGACGCGACTTGGACGACAGCCAAGCAAATGCTGTAACCGATGCCATGATAAGCATTAGCGAATACACGAATGACCCTAAGATTCGTATCAGTACATTAGAGAATTTATCTCGCCAAAATAACGTCTCGCCTAAGCTCGCTGAGCATTTTCAAAAGCTGTTACAGACTGACGATAATGATTATGTTCGCAATATTTCTGCCACAGCCCTCATCGGCCAATTTTTCCGTGCCACAAGAGACGGCAACAACAGTTATGCCAGTGATTTAGCAGAGCGCATTATCGCTCTTGAAAATAGTAGCAACGCAAAAGTTGCCGAAATCATGGCTGAAAACCTAAAAGGCCCACGCCTTAGAGAAGAACTAGATAAAGCATTGGGGAAATGATAGAAGGTGCTAGGTGCTAGGTGCTAGGTGCTAGGTGCTAGGTGCTACCATAAACGTGCTAGGTGCAACGAGCTACCTGCTACTAGCTACAACCAACAAAAA